>NZ_CP047960.1:2100000-2305373 GCF_014280195.1 Synechococcus sp. A15-24 | reverse complement strand
GATCCCAATCATGACCAAGGCTGATAGCAGTAATGAGTTGAGGAGAATGAATCGGGTGCTGGGGAGGGGGAACGTGTTTTCCACTTCTTCACTGCTTGTGGAGAAAAGCTGATGCTCCAGCGCGTCGCGTTTGCTCGTTCTTTCCCCAATCTGTTGAGCGACTTGTTGATGGTCTTCCCCAGTCGCTTTGTCGGTTGGCCGGTGGTTTAAAGAAAAAAAAGACCCCTGTCGGGGTCGTGAGGGATCAGACAGGTGTTGGTTTAAAAACCCATGACTCCCGCCACCGTGGCGAGATCGGGTTTCAGGTCTGTATGGAAGGCGGCATCGTTGTTGTTGATGGCGCAATCCGGATCCTTCAGGCCATTGCCGGTGAGCACGCAGACCACGCTCGCTCCAGCCGGGACTTCATCTTTCCGCTTCAAGAGACCTGCGACGGAGGCTGCACTGGCCGGTTCGCAGAAGATGCCTTCTTGGCCACCCAGAAGCTTGTAGGCCTCGATGATTTCGGCATCGGTGACGTCGAGGAAGGCACCGTTGCTGGCATGACGAGCGGCGATCGCTTTGGCGCGGTTCACCGGATTGCCGATGCGAATGGCGGTTGCAATCGTGTCTGGATCGCTCACGGTGGTGTCGTTGACCAACGGCGCTGAGCCGCTGGCCTGGAAGCCCATCATGCGCGGCAGTGTGCGGCAGTGACCGGCCTGTTGGTATTCCTGGAACCCCATCCAGTAGGCCGTGATGTTGCCGGCGTTGCCCATGGGGATGCACAGCCAATCGGGGGCATTACCGAGGGCATCGACGATTTCAAAGGCAGCGGTTTTCTGGCCCTGAAGTCGGTAGGGGTTTACCGAGTTCACCAGCGTCACGGGGTATTTCTCCGCCGCTTCGCGAACGATGTCCAGAGCCCGGTCGAAATTGCCGCGAATCGCCAGAACCTCAGCGCCGTAGACAAGGGCCTGTGCCAGTTTTCCTTGGGCGACGTATCCGTCGGGGATCAGCACGAAGGCCCGCATTCCTCCGCGACGGGCGTAGGCCGCGGCGGCTGCACTGGTGTTGCCGGTACTGGCACAGATCACAGCCTCGCAGCCGGCTTCCTTGGCCTTGCTGATGGCCATGGTCATGCCCCGATCTTTGAAGGATCCGGTCGGGTTGAGACCGTCGTACTTGACGAAGACCTTCACGTCCTTGCCGATCCGTTCCTCGATGGCGGGTACAGGGATCAGTGGAGTCGCCCCCTCCCTGAGGGTGATCACGGGCGTGGTGGAGGTCACCGGTAGCCAGGCTCTGTATGCCTCGATCAGACCGGGCCAGTCCTGCATCACAGGAGTGGCCGCAAAGCGCCGACGGAGGTTCTGGAACAGGGACACCGGATGCTGCTTGGAGTCAGGCGGAATCTACGAGGTTCAGGGCTTGGCTTCCTTCAGGCCGTCCAGGGGTGAATCGGAGAAGAACTGCACCAGTCCTGAAATGGATTGGGCTTTGTCGATTACGGAGAACAGGGCCGGAAGGTTCACAGCCAACACTTCATTGGGATAGGCCTTGAGGAAATCCACGGCGGTCAGTCCGTCACCGCTGTTGTGGAGTCCGTTGATCACGCCAGCCCGCAACGCGGGGATACTGACTTCAGGTTGAGGTGTGTAGATCGGATAAAGGATCTGCCCCACACGTCGGATGATCGCTTCACCAATGCGGGTGTTAATCAGACGACTGGTGAGAACCAGAGGCAGATCCAGTTTTTGGTTGAGGAGTTTGGCGACGTTTTCAGGATCCTGTTTGGATAGAACCAGGAGCTGCTCCAGCAAACCTCTCGCTTCACCGGTGTTGGCCAGATGCTCGATGTCTTCGACGGGGATTGAGCGCCGAAAGGCTCCACTGACCAGTGCAACGTCTTTTGCTGCTAGCGCTGGGCTGGCCAGGGCGGTCAACCCAATACTCCAGGTTGCGGCCAGGGCTATCGCCCGGCAGCGACGTGTTTTGAAGGTTGGCATGAACCCTGGAGCAATGCCCAGAACTTAGGTGGAGACTCCAGCAGCAACCCTCACGAGGCGGACAACTCCTCGTTCGGCCAGACCCTGAGCGACTTGAACACCCATCCGACGGGTGTCCGGTTCATTGAGCAGCCTGGGCATCCGTTTCATCAGCAGGTCGGGAGTGAAGCCCGGTAGAGATTGGAGAACGTTGATCAGTTCACGAATCGGTTCCAACTTCAGCAGTGGATCGGCTGGGGGCAGTCCTCGAGACTGGAAGGCTGAGGGTTGGAGTCGCTTGGGCAAGCGGCGTCCGAGCCGTTGCATGGTCGACCAGCCAATGGCGTCGAGGCGATCCACAGTGGCCTCAACAAGTTGATCTCTGAGCAAACCGGCTTTGGGAGAGAACAGGAAATCGAGAAGCTGATCCAGCAGGGCTTCGAGGTCCAGTTGTGCCTGGCTGGCTGCACTGGACACCAGATTTTCCAGACGTGTCCAGCGGAATGCGTCACCGTCGAACAACATTTCCTTGAGGCTCTGCCGCAATTGCGGATCGGGATCCTCCATCAATCTCCTGGCGAAATAGGGGTACGCCGCGCCAAGGATCTTGAACTGTGGGTCGACGCTCAAGGCGATGCCTTCAAGCGTGACCAGGGAGCGGATGATGAGTGCGTAATAGGGCGGGACGCGGAAAGGGAATTTGTACATCACACCGGACATGTCGTCGGTTACGGCCTTGAAGTCCATGCGATTGACCCCAGCTTCCAGGGCCTGACTGAAGACGGATTCGAATGCCGGAACGATGGGCTCGAGATTGACGTCTTCCGCCAGGAAACCAAGGGTGACGAAGTCTTTGGAGAGCTTTCCGAAATTGCGGTTCACCAGGTGCACCACCGCTTGAATCAATCCGGTGCGGGACTCACGGCTGACTTCACTCATCATCCCGAAATCCAGATAGCAGAGCCGGCCATCCGCGAGGGCCAGCAGGTTGCCCGGATGAGGGTCGGCATGGAAGAAGCCGTGCTCCAGCAATTGCTGCAAGCTGCAGTTCACACCGACATCCACCATGTCGTCGGGGTCGATGCCCAGCTCACGGACCGCATCGAGATTGGTGAGCTTCACCCCATCGATCCACTCCATCGTCAGCACACGACGGCTGGTGGCCTCGTGGAAGATGGCCGGTACGGCGATGCGGGGATTGTGGCGATGCAGCTCAGCGAATTTTTCAGCGTTGGCCGCCTCATTCAGGTAGTCCATCTCCTCGAACACCCGACGGCCTAATTCATCGATCAGGGCAACCAGGTCGCTGCGGATCAGGCCGATGTTGCTGTTCAACCAGGCGGCGATGTTGCGGACGATGTAGAGATCCAGCGTGATCTGTTCGCGCAGACCGGGTCGCTGAACTTTGACCGCAACCTTCTGTCCGTTGTTGAGAACGCCGCGGTGCACCTGACCAAGTGAGGCTGCAGAGATCGGGTCCCGGTCGAGCTGCTCATAGAGCTCATCGACCGGTGCACCCAGGTCTTCCTCGATACAAGCCATGGCCAGATCGCTATCGAAACCCGGCAATTGATCCTGCAGTTGTGAGAGTTCCTCCAACAACAGAGGAGGCACGATGTCGGGTCGGGTGGACAGGGCCTGGCCAGCTTTGATGAAGGCGGGTCCCAGATCCACCAGCAGTTCAGCGCATTCGCGGGCACGGCTCCGGGCCCGTTCTTCATCCTTCAGAAGCTGGAACAGCCAGTCGAAGGCCACGCCGAGCAGCAGCAGCCCGATTGGGACAAGGGTCTGCCACAGGCGGCGGATTAGCCGTTGGGGATGACCTGCATAGATCCTGGTGATGGCAGCGGGGTCGTACTCGAGCAGACCAGCTGCTTCGATGAAATCCCCAAGCTCCGCTGTCATCGTTAAAGGGGTTTGGTGCACCCCTTCTAAACGACGCGAGCCGTCGCTACGGTCGGCTTCACCACCGGGGATGGCGTGCTCACCGGTCTGCAGCTGCAGAACATCGCCCTGATCGATCGGCTCGAACTGGAGTTCGGATCGGGTTTCACGGTGCTCACCGGTGAAACCGGTGCTGGAAAATCACTCCTCCTCGACGCCCTTGATGCAGTGCTTGGTGGCGCTCAGGGAGCTGCTGGCCAGCGTTTGCTGCGCGAGGGTTCCGAGCGGTCGCGCATCGAAGCCAGTTTTCAGCTCACGCCGCTTCTGCAGGCCTGGTTGTCTGAGGCGGATTTCGAGCCGGAGGACGAGCTTCTGGTCAGCCGGGAATGGAAACGTCAGGACGGCGACCGTTGGTCCAGCCGTTCGCGTCTTAATGGCACACCGGTGAACCGTCAGCAGCTGTTGTCCCTGCGGCCGCTGTTGATCGATCTCACGGTGCAGGGTCACACCCAGCTGTTGTCCAAGCCCGGGCAACAGCGCCAATGGCTGGATCATCTGGGGGGCTCATCCCTGGCGGCACTGAAAGCTGATGTGGCCGCGGCCTGGCAGGGGTGGTGTGAATCAGCAGCGGCCCTTGAGGCGGTTGAACGGGAACAGCAGCGTTGCGAGGAGGAACGGGCCGAGCAGGAGGACTTGCTCGAGCAGCTTGAGGCGGCCGGTCTGGAGGATCCTGGGGAACAAGAGCAGCTGGAACAGGACCAGGATCGATTGGTCCATGGCGTTCGTTTGCAGGAGGGATTGGCCCAGTTGTTTCGTCGTTTCAGGGACGGTGCGGACCAGACCCCGTCACTGCAGGACCATTTCGCCGCGTCGGTCCAGGAGCTGCAGGCGATGGCTCAACTGGACGGTTCCCTGACGGCGGTGAAGGATCAGGCCCTGGATCTGGAGGCGAATGTTGAGGAGCTTCTGCGGTCCCTCGATCACTACAGCTTGGCTTTGGAGAGTGACCCGGAGCATCTCGATCGGATTCAGGAGCGTCTGGCGGAACTGAAGCGGCTGCAGCGTCGTCATGGCCTTGATCTGGCCGGTTTGATCGACCGTCGCGATGGTTTGCGGCAGCGGCTGGGTGATGGGGGGTTCGAAGCGGATCTTCAGCGATTGAGATTGGTTGAACAGTCGCAGCGCCACCAACGGGATCAGGCCAATGCCGCCTTGCGACAGGCCCGTTCTCAGGCTGCCATCGATCTCCAGTCTTCCTTGCTCAAGCTGTTGCCCCCAATGGGCCTAGCCAATGTGCGTTTTGAGGTGGATCTGCGTCTTGCCGAACCGGCAGACCATGGAGCGGATGCCGTCTCTTTCCTGTTTTCCGCGAATCCCGGTCAGCCACTGGCACCGTTGGTGGAGGTGGCGTCTGGAGGTGAGATGTCGCGTTTTCTGTTGGCGTTGAAGACGACCCTTGCTGCAGTGGACAGCTCCAGCACGCTGCTGTTTGACGAGATCGATGCTGGCGTCAGTGGCCGTGTGAGTGGAGCGATGGCCGATTTGTTGCGCAGCCTCGGTGAGCAACGTCAGGTGTTTTGTGTGACCCATCAACCCTTGGTGGCAGCGGTTGCGGATCATCACTTCAGGGTCAACAAGGAGGTGAAGGAAGGCGTCACCTATTCGCGAGTGTCCCGACTGCAGGACACTCGCGAGCGCCAGCAGGAACTGGCTGAACTGGCGGGTGGAGATCAGGCTGATCTTTATGCAGCCAGCCTCCTGGCCCAGCGTTCAGCCTGAGTTCAGCAGTTCTTCTTAAGCTCATGTGCTTTCGATCTGGGCCCGATGGTGCGAGCTGCTGCCAAGAGCACGGATCGATCGGCTCCCATGAATCTGTCCGGCGGCAGCCTGGAGGATGTGATCCGAGTGCGTGGCGCTCGCCAGCACAACCTTAAAAACGTCGACGTCACCATTCCCCGCAACAAGCTGGTGGTGTTCACCGGCGTGAGTGGCAGCGGCAAGAGCTCTCTCGCTTTTGACACGATTTTTGCGGAAGGTCAGCGCCGCTACGTCGAGAGTCTGTCCGCCTACGCCCGACAGTTCTTGGGTCAGGTGGATAAGCCAGATGTGGACGCCATTGAGGGGCTGTCTCCTGCGATTTCGATCGATCAGAAATCCACCAGTCACAACCCCCGCTCCACCGTCGGAACGGTCACGGAAATCCAGGACTACCTGCGCCTGTTGTTCGGCCGCGCTGGTGAGCCCCATTGCCCGCAGTGTGAGCGCTCGATCCGTCCTCAGAGTATCGACGAGATGGTCGATCAGATCCTGTTGCTGCCGGAGGGCACCCGCTATCAGCTGCTGGCTCCCGTGGTTCGGGGCAAGAAGGGCACCCACACCAAGATGATCAGCGGCCTCGCTGCTGAGGGCTTCGCTCGGGTGCGCATCGATGGCGAGGTCCGCGAGCTGGCGGACAACATCGAGCTGGACAAGAACCACAGCCACAACATCGAAGTGGTGGTGGATCGGCTGGTGGCCCGCGACGGCATTCAGGAACGTCTCACTGACTCACTGCGCACTGTTCTCAAACGGGGGGATGGACTCGCTCTGGTTGAAGTTGTGCCTAAGAAGGGAGAGGAGCTCCCCGATGGTGTGGAGCGAGAGCGCCTTTATTCCGAAAAATTTGCTTGCCCGGTCCATGGAGCGGTCATGGAGGAGTTGTCCCCGAGGTTGTTCTCGTTCAACAGCCCCTATGGGGCTTGTGAGGTCTGCCACGGCATCGGTCATCTGCGGAAATTCACCGTGGATCGTGTCATTCCAGATCCCACTCAGCCGGTGTATTCGGCGGTTGCTCCCTGGGCGGAAAAGGACAACAGCTATTACTTCTCCTTGCTCTACTCCGTGGGAGAGGCCTTTGGCTTCGAGATCAAGACTCCATGGAACCAGCTCACCGATGAGCAACGTGATGTGTTGCTGCACGGCAGTCGTGATCCGATCCTGATCCAGGCTGATAGCCGTTACCGCAAGGGCAAGGCGGGCTACAACCGGCCTTTTGAGGGAATCCTGCCGATTCTTGAGCGTCAGCTGCGTGACGCCAGCGGAGAGGCGCAGCGTCAGAAGCTGGAGAAATTTCTTGAGTTGGTCCCGTGCGAGGCCTGCGCCGGTCAGCGGCTGCGGCCGGAAGCCCTCGCCGTGAAGGTGGGCCCTTTCTGCATTCCTGAGCTCACGGCCGTCAGCGTTGGTCAGACCCTTGACCGCATCGAGCAGTTGATGGGTGTTGGCAGCCATGAGGGGGCCAACCCATTGCTGAATGATCGCCAGATTCAGATCGGTGATCTGGTGCTGCGGGAGATCCGGCTGAGGTTGAAGTTCCTGTTGGATGTGGGGCTCGACTACCTGAGCCTGGATCGGCCGGCGATGACGCTGTCCGGTGGAGAAGCGCAGCGGATTCGTCTGGCCACTCAGATCGGTGCCGGTCTCACCGGTGTTCTGTATGTGCTCGATGAGCCGAGCATCGGTCTGCACCAGCGGGACAACGATCGTTTGCTGAACACCCTCGTGCGCCTGAGAGACCTGGGCAACACGCTGGTGGTGGTGGAGCACGACGAAGACACCATCCGTGCCGCCGATCACGTGGTGGACATCGGCCCTGGCGCGGGCGTGCATGGGGGCCACATCGTGGCGGAAGGCAGTTTCGAAGATCTGATAAACAGCGAAGCGTCGCTGACCGGTGCCTACCTCAGCGGTCGCCGCTCGATTCCGACACCGGCGGAACGACGCAAGAGCGGCACCCGTTCGCTCAAGTTGCTCGATTGCAACCGCAACAACCTCAAGAACGTCAGTGTGGAGTTTCCCCTCGGTCGGCTGGTGTCCGTCACCGGGGTGAGCGGCAGCGGCAAGAGCACCTTGGTGAATGAATTGCTCCACCCTGCACTGGAAAACGGCCTGGGAATGAAAGTTCCCTTTCCGCAGGGACTCGGTGAATTGCGGGGGTTGAAGTCAATCGACAAGGTGATCGTGATTGACCAGTCACCGATCGGTCGCACGCCACGCTCCAATCCCGCCACCTACACCGGTGCTTTCGATCCGATCCGTCAGGTGTTTGCTGCAACGGTTGAGGCCAAGGCCCGCGGCTATCAGGTGGGGCAATTCAGCTTCAACGTGAAGGGCGGTCGCTGTGAGGCTTGCCGCGGCCAGGGCGTGAACGTGATCGAGATGAATTTCCTGCCTGATGTCTACGTCCAGTGCGACGTCTGTAAGGGAGCACGTTTCAACCGGGAAACGTTGCAGGTGAAATACAAGGGGCACACCATTGCCGATGTGCTGCAAATGACGGTGGAGCAAGCCGCCGAAGTGTTCGACGCGATTCCTCAGGCTGCGGATCGATTGCGCACGTTGGTGGATGTCGGTCTCGGTTACGTGAAGCTTGGCCAGCCGGCTCCAACCCTCTCTGGTGGAGAAGCGCAGCGGGTGAAGTTGGCGACGGAGTTGTCACGCAGGGCGACTGGGAAAACCCTTTATCTGATTGATGAACCCACCACGGGTCTGAGTTTTTACGACGTCCACAAATTGATGGATGTGATGCAGCGCCTTGTTGATAAGGGCAATTCGATTATCTGTATCGAGCACAATCTGGATGTGATTCGCTGTTCCGATTGGATCATTGATCTCGGACCCGAGGGAGGCGACAAGGGTGGAGAGCTTCTGGTGACCGGGACTCCGGAAGAGGTGGCCCAGCATCCAACTAGTCACACGGGCCGTTACCTGAGCCGTGTTTTGGAGCAGCATCCGCCTGAGATCCCCTTGATCGCTGCCTGATGACGCGTTGTCGCACCCATTGGGCTGCTTTCCTCGGTGGCCTTGCACTGTCAGGGTTCGCTGCACCGGCTCAGGCGCTCGAGCGGTTGGTGCTGCGCATGCCGTTCCTGGAGACGAGCGTCACCATCAACCTCGGAGAGGCTGGCTCCGCTTCAGGACTGATTCGATCCAGCCCTGATCTTGAGGATCTCCAATCGGCGAGCGGTGGACAACTTCTTGATCTGATCAGCAAGATTTTTCTGGCGCCGTTGCCTGTCGAGACCAAGGCCTTCCTGGAAGGGTCCACCGGCCAGCCATTGCTTGAGCAGGCCTTGATTGCGGCCACGGATCTCGTTGATCTCGAGGGGGTGGATCCAGACACCAGTGTTCGGATGTTGACGGAAGCTCTGGTGCGAGCTGAACGCAATGGCCAACCCAATGTGCTCGGCTTCCTGCGGGAGCTGCCCGGTGAGCAGGCCTCCATCGATCTGTCTCGGGTGGCTGATGCGGCGAACCGACTCAAAGCCAACCAGGAGCAGGGCGTGGCTCTGGCTAAGGCAGGGCCTTCCGCCACGGTCACGCCATCGTTGCGAGCTCCGTTGAAGTCGTCCTGGACCCGTCAGGTCATTCGTCTTTCCGTAACCCATCGTCAGCAACCACTCAGAGTGCTGACGCTGGTGCCGAGTGGCTCAGCCAACGGCCGTCTGGTGGTGATTTCCCATGGCCTCTGGGATGACCCTGAATCGTTTGAAGGATGGGGCGAGGTGCTTGCGGCCCAGGGCTTCACCGTCCTCCTGCCGGACCACCCCGGCAGTGATTTCAGTCAACAGAAGGCGATGTTGGCCGGTGATCGGCCGCCCCCAGGTCCAGAGGAACTGCGTCTGCGACCCATGGATGTCTCTGCTCTGCTCGATGCCGTCGAGTCCGGCCGTCTGTTGAAGGGCCGAGGCTTGAACACGGAGGCTGTTGCGGTGGTGGGCCATTCCTGGGGTGCCACCACAACACTCCAGCTTTCAGGTGGTGTTCCGACTGAACGCAAGCTCAAGAGCCGTTGCAGTGATCTCAGAGACCCCGAACGCAACCTGAGCTGGGTGCTCCAGTGCAGCTGGTTGAGCGGCATCAACAAGGCCGGTGTAGCCGACCAGCGGGTCAAGGCTGTCGTGGCCGTCAGTCCTCCCTTGCGTCTGCTGTTTGAACCCTCCAGTTCCACCAGCCTCAATTCCAAGGTGCTGTTGATCAGTGGTACCCGCGACTGGGTGGTTCCTTCAGGCCCTGAGGCGATTTCCCCGATGCGCGATACCAAGGCTGCACAGTTGGGCCATCGCCTGGTGCTGGTGAAGGGTGCTGACCACTTCAGCCTGCGCAGTTTTCAAGGGGAAGATCGACCGGCTCTGGTCGGACCGGTGCTGCTGGCCTGGATCAATGAGCAGCTTGGGGTGAATGGAGTCGTCAGCTTCAGCGGTGGTGGCTGGGGTGATGATCAGATTGATCTGGTGGATGTGAGCAATAAGCTCTGACATTGCTTGTTCTTCACAATTGATTCTCCATTGAGCCGTTGAGAAGCGGTTGCTGATAGTCAGTGTTCATCACTGTTTTGGCTGAATCAGGTCGCTCCAAAACGATCATCCCTAACGTTTTTTTCAACTTTCAGTTCGTTTTTTCTCCCTAAAGACAAATCAACGGAGTCGCTTGATTCCGCTGTTGTTTGAAGGGATGGCAGTCATGGGAAGGGGTGTCCGCGTCCTTCATCTGCACTTGCACGGTCTGTTCCGTTCCCGGGATCTGGAGCTTGGTCGTGATGCGGACACCGGCGGCCAGACCCTCTACGTGCTGGATCTGGTGCGCAGCCTGGCCCAGCGTCCCGAGGTTGAACGGGTCGATGTGGTGACACGCCTTGTGCAGGACCGTCGGGTTGCTGCGGACTATGAGCGCCCACTCGAGATGATTGCTCCCGGTGCTCGAATCCTGCGCTTTCCGTTTGGTCCGAAGCGTTATCTGCGCAAGGAACAGCTTTGGCCGCACCTTGAAGATCTTGCCGATCAGCTGGTGCATCACCTCACCCAGCCCGGCCACGAGGTGGATTGGATTCACGCCCATTACGCCGATGCCGGTTTTGTCGGGGCTCTGGTGAGCCAACGGCTTGGTTTACCCCTGGTGTTCACCGGTCATTCCCTCGGCCGCGAAAAGCAACGCCGTCTTCTCGCCGGCGGTGGCGATCGTCAACAGATCGAACAGGCCTACGCCATGAGCCGTCGCATTGAAGCGGAGGAGCAGGCACTCACCCAGGCGGATCTGGTGATCACCAGCACGCAGCAGGAAGCAGACCTGCAATACGCCCGCTACGCCCAGTTCCGTCGTGATCGCGCTCAGGTGATCGCGCCCGGCGTGGATGCCGGACGCTTTCACCCCGTTTCCCCCGCCGCTGAAGGGGAGGCTCTGGATCAGTTGCTCAGCCCCTTTCTTCGCGATCCCCGCAAGCCACCGTTGTTGGCGATTTCCCGTGCTGTCCGCCGAAAGAACATCCCAGCTCTGTTGGAGGCCTTCGGATCCTCATCGGTGCTGCGGGACCGCCACAACCTCGTGCTGGTGCTGGGGTGCCGTGAGGATCCCCGACAGATGGAGAGGCAGCAACGGGATGTGTTCCAGCAGGTGTTCGATCTCGTCGATCGTTACAACCTCTATGGCTCGGTCGCCTACCCGAAACAGCATCGCCGCTCGCAGGTGCCGGCCTTCTACCGCTGGGCAGCCCAACGGGGAGGTCTGTTCGTCAACCCTGCGCTGACGGAACCGTTCGGTCTCACGCTGCTGGAGGCCGCGGCCTGTGGTCTGCCGATGGTCGCCACCGATGACGGTGGTCCTCGCGATATTCAGGCCCGCTGTGAGAACGGCCTGTTGGTGGATGTGACCGATGCCGGAGCGTTGCAGGAGGCGCTCGAGCGGGCTGGCAAGGATGCCAGTCGCTGGCGGCGCTGGAGCGATAACGGTGTGGAGGCGGTGTCACGACATTTCAGCTGGGATGCCCATGTCTGCCGCTACCTGGGACTGATGCAAGCCCATCTGCATCAGCTGCCATCTGGGGGTTCAAGGCTTCAGGGTTCGCCGGCCCCAGTGCATCGACCGGATCATCTGCTGTTGCTCGATCTCGAAAGCACCCTCGATTGTCCCGACGGCCCGTCGCTCATTGCCTTGCGCAGACAGCTGGAACACGATGGTCAGCGCTACGGCTTGGGAATCCTGACCGGTCGATCATTGGCGGCGGCGCGGCAGCGCTACGGCGATCTGCATCTGCCGTCGCCGTTGGTCTGGATCAGCCGGGCAGGCAGTGAGATTCACCTGGGCGAGGATCTCCAGCCCGATCGCATCTGGGAGCAGAACATCGATGCCGATTGGCAGCGTGACTCCGTGGAGGCTGTGATGGAGGATCTCTACGACCTTTTAGAACCCCAGAGCGAAGAGCATCAGGGGCCCTGGAAGCTGAGTTACCTGCAACGTCAGCCGGATGAATCGGTGTTAAGCCACGTGCGTCAGCGGCTGAGGCGGGAGGGGCTGTCGGCTCGGCCTCAACGGCGCTGCCACTGGTATTTAGATGTTCTTCCTCGGCTGGCGTCCCGTAGTGAGGCGATCCGTCACCTCGCTCTGCACTGGCAGCTGCCCCTCGAGAGGGTGATGGTGATGGCCAGTCAGCAGGGTGATGGTGAGTTGCTCCGGGGGCTACCGGCCACGGTGGTACCGGCGGACCATGATCCCTGCCTCGTACGCCATCCCCAACAGAAACGGGTGCTGTTCTCAGGTCGCCCCAGCCTTGCGGCCGTGCTGGATGGATTGAGTCATTACCGGTTTCCCAGTCAGCGCTGAATCACCTGAACGCAGGCTGCGGCCCGATCGGCTTTGGCTCGCGCTTCTGCCAGGTGTTCCCCTTTGGCCAGGGCCACCCCCATGCGACGTCCTGGGCGAGCCGTGGGTTTGCCGAATAGCAGTAGTTGGGTGTCGGGTTCCTGCAGGGCCGTGTCGACGCCCGTGTAGCTGACAGCATCCATCTGGTTCTGGGCGAGGATCACACGACTGGCGGCTGCGTCGGCAGTCGTGATCGACGGGATCGGTAAGCCCAGAACCGCACGCAGGTGCAGCTCGAATTCGCTCAGGTTCTGGCTGATCAATGTCACCAGGCCAGTGTCGTGCGGTCGTGGGGAGAGCTCCGAGAAGATCACCTCATCGCCGCAGAGGAAGAATTCCACACCGAACAGGCCAACCCCCCCCAGGTTCTGGGTCACCGTCCTGGCCATGGCCTGGGCCTGATGCAGCTGCTCGGACGACAGCTCCGCTGGCTGCCAACTGCACTGGTAATCACCGTTCTCCTGTTCATGGCCGATCGGGGCACAGAACAGGGTTTCACCGTTGTGCTGACGAATGGTCAGCAGGGTGATTTCAAGGTCGAAACGGAGAAATTCCTCCACGATCACGCGGGGGGAGGTTCCCCTGGCGCCGGCCATTGCAGCCTCCCAGGCCTGATTCAGACCATCCGGTCCATCCACAACGCTCTGACCTTTGCCGGATGAGCTCATCACCGGTTTCACCACCACGGGCCAGCCGAGGGCAGTAGCTTCGGCTCGCAGTTCTTCCGCGCTGGCGGCGTAGGCGAAACGCGCCGTCCGCAGAGCGAGTTCGCCGGCGGCGAGATCGCGGATCCGATCACGGTTCATCGTCACTGCAGTGGCCCGCGCGGTGGGAATCACTGTGATTCCGTCCTGCTCCAGTTCCGCCAGAGCTGACAACGCCAGCGCTTCAATCTCGGGGATCACCACATCAGGGCGGTGGCGACGAACTGTTGCCAACAACGCGTCGGTGTCCGTCATTGCCAGAACTTCCGCCTGATCGGCCACCTGCATCGCGGGAGCATCGGCGTAGCGATCACAGGCGATCACATGGCAGCCGAGGCGCTGGGCGGCGATGGCCACCTCCTTCCCCAGTTCGCCGCTGCCCAGCAGCATCACCGTCTTGGGAAATTGGGTCATTGGCGGCTTTGACGGCGGATCTCACCAATCAACCAGACGGCGATGAAGCCCAGGGATGAGATGCCGAAGTAAATCAACACCCAGCGCAGCACACGGTCTGGATCAGCGGCGGCAGCGGAGAGCAGGTCTGCTGTTTTGGTGAGCAGTTCGTCCATCAGGTGTCCAGATCCGGGATCAGTGTGAGCTGGCGAACAGGAGATTCTTCACTGACGAATCCCCAGGCTTCGAACACCGAGGGATCGGGATGGGTGATCCGTTGTTGGTCGCCATCGCGCTCGAGGCGGAACCCCTCCTCCGCGATGCGTCGCATCAGGCTGGCGGACTCCTCAAACCGTGCCGCCATCGCCTCCAGGCTGGCGCAGTCCGTGGTGAGACCGGATTCCCGCCATGTGAAGTAAGTCATTGCTCAGATGGTCGGTCGAAGCAGTAGCCCCAGCAGCACGAAGCCGGCCGTGACGAGCCAGAAGCATGGCACCACTGCGCGTTCGCTGGTGCCCCCCAGTTCGAAGTGATGGTGCAGGGGGGCCATCCGGAACACGCGTCGCCCTTGACCGTCCGGTCCTTTGGTGGCTTTGAACACCCACACCTGAATGATCACTGACAGGGACTCCGCCAGGAAGACCCCGCCCATCACCAGCAGAGGCCAAAGACTGTTCGACAGCAGGGCCACGCCACTGAGGGCAGCTCCCATGGCAAGGGAGCCGGTGTCCCCCATAAATGCCCGCGCCGGGTGGCGGTTATGCATCAGGAAGCCGAGCCAGGCGCCGGCCATGGCCATGCAGAAGCCCGCCAGCGCCGGATCACCGGTGTGTCCCCTGAGCATCAACTGCACAGCCATTCCCAGGAACACCAGAGCGCCGCAACCGCTGGCCAGCCCATCCAGTCCATCGGTGAGGTTGGTGGCATTGCTTTCGGCCAGGAACACAAACAGTCCCAGGGGCCAGATCAGCCAACCGATCGGCAGGCTCCAATCGAAGGGCAGGGACACGCTGCTGCTGATCCAGCCCTGCCATGCCGCCACGGCGAGGAAGAGAACCCCCATCAGGCTTTGCAGCAGTAACTTGCCGCGGGGTGTGAGGCCGGTGTTGGTTTGGCGTGTGAGGCTGCGCCAATCATCAAAACCACCGATCACCATGTAGCCCAAGGTGATGGTGGAAACAGCCAGCAGCTGCTGAGCTGCTGTGCCCTCCAGGCTGATCAGCCCCCCGATGATCGTGCCCACGGGCACCACCAAAAGCCCTCCCATTGTTGGGGTGCCTGCCTTGGACTGATGGGCTTGAGGTCCTTCAACCCGAATCACCTGACCCACCTTCAGGGCTTTGAGGCGCGGGATTCCCGCCGCGGCCACCAGAGCGGCCACGGCGGTTGAGATCAGCAGAGGCAGCGTCAGCTGGCTGTTCGGTACCCATTTATCAGAGGCCAGGCTGCCTGCCAGAACCACAACAGTCAGAAGTGATGCACTGACGGATCCGTTCTCCCACCAGGTGCGAGGACGGTTGCTGACGTCAGTCACGACTGAAGTGGCCGGTGCGCTGGGACCCTAGAGGAGCTGTCCGAAACCGACCAGACAAGGACCGGATGTCAGTCCTCCCACTGCTCCTCGTTCTGCTCGTCAGCGTTGTTGTAATCCTCCTTCTCACCCATCAGTGCTGAGAGCTCCTCCTCTTCAACCGTGCTCACTTCGGGAGAACCGGATTCTTCATCAGCCACAAGCCGGCCGCTGGCCTCGAGCCAACTCAGAAGATCAGGCTCCTCACGCAGGGGCAGCACCGGGGCCGGATCCCTGCGTCCGTAGCGCGTCAGGGAGGGGTTGATGCTGTCGAGAGCGCTCATCGTTGAGGAGACAGTCCAATCCACCAACATAGTTCATGCCCTTGATGACGACCATGCGTGATGTCGTGGCGCTATTGATCAGCTGGGGTTCGGCGTTGGTGATCAGCTGGGGTCTGCGCTTCTGGGGTGATCAGCACCTAGCTCCGCTGCAGGCGCCCTGGGCTGTTGTTATGACCATCGTGCTGCTGCCGGCGTTGCTGATGGCGGGGTGGGTGCTGCTGTCGGCAGCACGGCCCGGGGACGGTGAAGGGGGAGAATCAATCGATTCTGATCAGGAGACCCGTTGATGGGCCGCGCCAACAAGGTGGTTCTCGCCTACTCCGGCGGGGTGGATACCAGCGTCTGCATTCCCTATTTGAAGCAGGAATGGGGTGTTGAAGAGGTCATCACCTTCGCCGCTGATCTCGGCCAGGGCGATGAGCTGGAACCGATTCGTCAAAAGGCCTTGGATGCCGGCGCGAGTCAGTCGTTGGTGGGGGATCTGATTCAGCCCTTCATCGAAGAGTTCGCCTTCCCCGCCATCCGCGCTAATGCCTTGTACGAGGGGCGCTACCCCCTTTCCACAGCATTGGCGCGGCCGTTGATCGCTCGCCGCCTCGTGGAGGTGGCCCGCGAGGTGGGTGCCGATGCAGTGGCCCATGGCTGCACCGGCAAGGGCAACGATCAGGTGCGCTTCGATGTGGCTATTGCGGCTCTTGCTCCCGATCTGAAGGTGCTGACCCCCGCCAGGGAGTGGGGAATGAGCCGTGAGGAGACCATTGCCTATGGCGAGCGCTGCGGAATCCCGGCGCCGGTGAGCAAGAAGTCTCCTTATTCGATCGATCTCAACCTTCTGGGTCGCAGCATCGAGGCGGGACCGCTTGAAGATCCGATGGTGGCGCCTCCTGAGGAGGTGTTCGCCATGACCTCTCCGGTGTCGGAAACGCCTGATGCAGCCGAGGAGATCGAGATTGCCTTCGAAGCCGGTAACCCCGTCGCCATCAATGGCCAGGTCCTGGATCCAGTGGCGATGATCCGCGAAGCCAACCGTCTGGCGGGTCGTCACGGCATCGGCCGTCTCGACATGATCGAGAACCGGGTGGTGGGGATTAAATCCAGGGAGATCTACGAAACACCGGGCTTGCTGCTCTTGATTCAGGCCCATCAGGAACTGGAGAGTTTGACGTTGGCCGCTGATGTTCTGCGCAGCAAACGTCAGCTGGAGATGCAGTGGGCTGACTTGGTGTATCAGGGCCTGTGGTTCGGGCCGCTGAAGGATGCACTGGACGGTTTCATGGATCGGACCCAGCAGCATGTCAACGGCGTCGTGCGCCTGCGTCTGCACAAGGGCAATGCCACGGTCATCGGCCGCGGCTCAACCCAGAGCAGTCTTTATGTGCCTGCGATGGCGTCCTACGGCAGTGAAGACACGTTCGACCATCGCGCCGCCGAGGGATTCATCTACGTCTGGGGATTGCCAACCCGTCTCTGGGCTGCCTCCCAGCGGAAATCAGGCTGAGCGCCGCTGACCGAATCCTGGAAGTTTCGGTAGCCGGAACTGGGGGAATCCGATCACATTGTCCGATCGATCCCCCGCGCTCTGCACTTTTGAAGGCGGCAGGGCGGGGTGGTCATGATCATCCGGAGGAGCGTCCAACTGCTGAGCTAGCAGTTGGACGCTCCATCAACGGTTCGAGAGGTTGCTGGAACTTGCGCTCGAACAACTCCGGCAACTCGTCCAGGAGTAGTTCATAGACCTTGATCTGCTCTTCCAGTTCATCAATGCGACGTTGCAGCAGTTGATGATCTGTTGAGCGAGGTGCCTGCGGCATCCAGCGAGGTATCGGAGCTTGATGCTGCTTGGCGTCCTGGGTCATGGACTGACGCTATCGCCGGTCCATGACCAGAACAACCGTGTCAGGAAGCGGCTTCTGAGTTGGCTGCGGGCTGCTCCTGAGGAGCGGCAGCGGGCTCACTGCCCGGGACGACGCGTGGGGCGGGAAGTGGGCCTTCCTGCTTCACCGTGAGGTAACGGATCACGTCTTCACTGAGGCGCATCGCTTTTTCCAGCACAGCCACCTGCTGGCCATCGCCGTTGTGGCTCAGTTGCACGTAGATGCCTTCCTTGTGCTTGTCGATCGGATAGGCCAGGCGGCGCTTCCCGCGCATCTGGTTATCCAAAACATCCGCGCCAACTTCAACCAGCATGTCGCGGTATTTGGTGAGATGGCTCTCAACCTCCTCCTCCGGAATATCCGGACGAAGGATGTACATGGTTTCGTAGTACGGATCGAGCGTCATGGGCTGTGCCGGCGGGGACTTCAGGCTCACCGTGGTGAGCGACGGATCCAACACCTTATCCCCCGGACCTCCCGGATCAATAGAGCTGCATCCGAACAGCCTGGCTGATGCCGGGCAGATCAGGTTCGCGGCCTCGCAGGCATTCCACGAGCGAGAAGAGCAGGATGGCCAGAACGGCAACGACCACGGCGCTGGAAAGGGTGCCCAGCAGCAGGCTGCCTGCTGCGATGGGTTGCAGCAACAGGCGGAAGCCGATGCTCAACACGATCAGCGCGATGTCGGTGAGCAGTGCCTGCAGGGCGTTGAAGCGCAGGAAATAAGGGACGTTTGGATTCCGCACCACGGCGAGGAACAGCACGAAGAACAGCAAAAGGCCCCCGAGACCAAAAGGAATGCTGCGCTCCAGCTGCATCAGCGGCAAAGCGGGTAAAACCAATGGTCTCAGGACTGGATACTGAAGAAACAGTCCGTCGGGGCCGAATCCAAGCGGAATGGCATCACTCCAGGGCAGTAGGTACATCAATGGCGCGACCAGTCGCTGCCAGAGGGGGGGTTCCATCGTCGGCCCTGATGAATTTGCTGACGCTAATGGCTCAAAGCGGTTTCAGCCGCGTGGCGCATGCTGTCCACGGGAACGTCATTGACGCCGCTCCAAAGCCTCAGGGATGCGGCGCCCTGCTGCACCAGCATTTCCAGCCCATCGATGCATCGGTGCCCCCGCCCCTGACCCCAACGCAGCCAGGCGGTGGGACGTGGGGTGTAGATCAGGTCATAAAGGGTGGCCTGCTTCGCAAGCCTGTTCCAGAGATCAGAGCCCAGGGGCATGGCGGAGGCGTCGCCGTGCAGGGCCATGCCCACCGGCGTGGTGTTCACCACCAGATCAGCTGTGGCCAGAAGGTCAGCCACGGCGGGATCTGTTTCGAGGCAGCTGCTCAGAGGGGCGTCCTCCAGCTGCAGGTCAGCAATGAAGTTCAACAGCGCCTCCGAACGTCGTCCGACCACCTGAATCGATGCCAAGCCAAGGGTCTGTAAGCCAGCCACCACAGCTCGGGCGGAACCGCCGCAGCCGAGCACCACGGCCCGTTGATCTCTCCAGCGTTCGCTGCCGCCGAGGGGTGCCAGAAACCCCTCCACATCCGTGTTGGTGCCGCACCAGCCATTCTCTCCATCGGGGATCAGCGTGTTGACCGCCTGAAGCCGACGGGCAGCTGTGCTGAGTTGGCTGCAAAGGCAGGTCACAGCCTGTTTGTGTGGAATGGTCACGTTGAGGCCATGGCAGCCCACCGCCCTGAGCCCCTCCATCACTTGTGGGAGGGCGTTCTCCTCACAGGGCAGTGCCAGGTAACGCCAGTTGAGTCCCAGCGCCTGCAGTGCCGCGTTCTGCATCGCAGGTGAGAGCGAGTGCTGTACCGGATTGCCGAGCAGCCCCACCAAACCAGTGCTGCCGTTGATCATGGCCTCGTCGGAATGCCCGCCCAGCCTGCCTGTTCGGGAACCACACCTCGCCTGGGGCAGGGTCCCCTGATGAAGATGACGAGGTTTCGTTCATCCCTTCAGGAGGTGGCCACCGATGGGCAAGGTTGTCGGCATTGACCTTGGCACCACGAACAGTTGCGTGTCCGTGATGGAAGGTGGCAAACCCACCGTGATCGCGAACGCCGAGGGTTTCCGGACCACGCCCTCCGTCGTGGCTTACACCAAGAACCAGGACCAGTTGGTCGGTCAGATCGCCAAGCGTCAGGCGGTGATGAATCCGGACAACACTTTTTATTCCGTCAAGCGCTTCATCGGCCGTCGTGTCGATGAAGTGAACGAGGAATCCAAGGAAGTGAGTTACGGCGTCGAGAAGGCCGGCGCCAACGTGAAGGTGAAGTGCCCGGTTCTCGACAAGCAGTTCGCCCCAGAAGAGGTGTCTGCGCAGGTGCTGCGCAAGCTGGCCGAGGACGCCGGTAAATACCTCGGTGAGACCGTCACCCAGGCGGTGATCACCGTTCCCGCTTATTTCAACGATTCCCAGCGTCAGGCCACCAAGGATGCCGGCAAGATCGCCGGCCTCGAGGTGCTGCGGATCATCAACGAGCCCACCGCGGCGGCTCTGGCCTATGGCCTCGACAAGAAGAGCAACGAGCGCATCCTTGTTTTCGATCTGGGCGGCGGCACCTTCGACGTGTCCGTGCTCGAGGTAGGTGACGGGGTCTTTGAGGTGCTCTCCACCTCCGGTGATACGCACCTGGGTGGCGATGACTTCGACAAAGTGATCGTCGATCACCTGGCTGAGACCTTCAAGTCGAACGAAGGCATTGACCTGCGTCAGGACAAGCAGGCCCTGCAGCGTCTGACTGAGGCGGCTGAAAAGGCCAAGATCGAGCTGTCCAGCGCCACGCAGAGCGAGATCAACCTGCCGTTCATCACGGCCACGCCCGAGGGTCCCAAGCACCTGGATCTCACCCTCACCCGTGCCAAGTTCGAAGAGCTGGCCGCCAACCTGATCGACCGCTGCCGCATCCCTGTGGAGCAGGCGCTTAAGGACGCCAAGCTCTCCTCCAGCGAGCTGGACGAGATCGTGATGGTGGGTGGTTCCACCCGTATCCCGGCCGTGCTGGAGCTGGTGAAGCGCACCACCAGCAAGGATCCGAACCAGACCGTCAACCCCGATGAGGTGGTTGCCGTCGGCGCCGCCATTCAGGGCGGTGTGCTGGCTGGTGAGGTCAAGGACATCCTGCTGCTTGACGTCACACCGCTGTCCCTCGGTGTGGAGACCCTCGGTGGTGTGATGACCAAGATGATCACCCGCAACACCACGGTTCCCACCAAGAAAA
Organism: Synechococcus sp. A15-24; assembly: GCF_014280195.1. Lineage (NCBI taxonomy): Bacteria > Bacillati > Cyanobacteriota > Cyanophyceae > Synechococcales > Synechococcaceae > Synechococcus > Synechococcus sp. A15-24. The sequence goes on along the minus strand of NZ_CP047960.1, from coordinate 2,284,802 downwards.
CCGAGACCTACTCCACGGCTGTGGATGGTCAGACCAACGTGGAGATCCACGTGCTCCAGGGTGAGCGCGAGATGGCGTCCGACAACAAGTCCCTGGGAACCTTCCGTCTCGATGGCATTCCTCCGGCTCCCCGGGGTGTTCCTCAGATCGAGGTGACCTTCGACATCGACGCCAACGGCATCCTCAGCGTCACCGCCAAGGACAAGGGCAGCGGCAAGGAGCAGTCGATCTCGATCACCGGTGCGTCGACCCTCTCGGATTCCGAAGTGGACAAGATGGTGAAGGACGCTGAGGCCAACGCCAGCGCCGACAAGGAGAAGCGCGAAAAGATCGACCTGAAGAACCAGGCCGAGACCCTTGTTTATCAGGCTGAAAAGCAGATGGGCGAACTCGGCGACAAGGTCGAGGCTGATGCCAAGGCCAAGGTCGACGAGAAGCGCACGAAGCTTCAGGAGGCCATCAACGCTGAGGACTACGACGCGATGAAGACCCTGCTGGAGGAATTGCAGCAGGAGCTCTACACCGTGGGCGCCTCCGTTTATCAGCAGGAAGGTGCTGCTGCTGGTGGTGCAGCTCCCGGTGGCGACGCTGGAGCAGGCGCGGCCTCCGGCGGTGGTGACGCCAGCGATGACGTCATCGACGCGGAGTTCACGGAAACCAAGTGATCGCTTGATCTGATAGCCATCAAAAAAGGGTGCCCATACGGGCCCCTTTTTTGTGTTGTGGAAACGATCAGATCACGATCATTCGCTGATCTTTTCGACGGCAGCCAGGGACTTCTCCACCACACCCTTCGGCAGGCTGACGTAGCCCAGCTCGGGAGCCTGGGATTGGGCTTTCTCGGAGAGCATGAACTCGAAGGTCTTCTTCAGAGCAGCGGTCTTGTCGCCATTGCCCGTTTCGTAGGCCAGCACCCATGTGAAGGTCACGATCGGGTAGCCCGCAGGGGGGGTGGGGTTGCCACCGATGAGATCGGGGCCAATGTCGATGGAGTCGAGGGCAGCGCTCTCGGTTTCGTTGGTGGGCTTCACCTGTTCGCCTGAGGCGTTGGTGACGGCTGTAACTTGGAGCTTGCCTTTCACGTAGGCGGCTTCTACATAGCCCACACCACCTGGGATCTGATTTAGCTGGGCCGCCACACCCTCATTGCCTTTCGAGCCAACACCGGTGGGCCACTTGATGGATTTAGCGGCGCCGGGGCCGTTCTTCCACTCTTCGCTGATGGCGGACAGGTGCTTGGTGAAGTTGTAGGTGGTGCCGGAACCATCGGAGCGACGGACCACGGTGAGTTTCTGGTCTGCGCAGCCCAGTTCACTGAAGTTTTTGATCTTGCCGAGGAATATTCCTGCCAGTTGCTCGGTGGTGAGCTTGAGGTCACATCCTTCGAGGTTGTAGGCCACAGCGATCGCGCCAGCCGTCATCGGAATCTGCAGCACACCTCGCTCCACCTTGGCGATTTCGGCTTCCTTCATCGGTTTGTCCGATGCACCGAAATCCACGGTGTTGGCCGTGAACTGACGCACGCCAGCGCCGGATCCCACGGATTGGTAGTTCACCGTGACGCCCTCCGGCTGGAGTTCTTGGAACCAGCGCTGGTAGATGGCTGCCGGGAAGGAGGCGCCAGCGCCGTTGAGTTTTCCGGTGACCTTGTCATCGCCGCCGCCGCTGCCACCACTGGAGCAGGAGGTGAGGGCCATGGAGGCGCTCAGGCCGGCGATGGCGCAGGGCACGAAAGCTGTTGGAACGACGCATGGGTTCGAATGCACGTGGATGTGACCATCGGGACCGTATGCAGTGCAGGGGAAGGCGGGGCTAAGCGCCGGTAATCGGAAGGTTGTGGTTCAGTTCAGCTGCGATCCATTCCGCACTGGCCGGCATCAGCAGCACGCCGTTGCGGTAGTGACCACTCGCCAGCAGCAGACCAGGTTCGACGTGTTCAAGGAGTGGAGCCGGTCGCTCCACCGGTCTGGCCCGCAGGCCACTCCAGTGCTCAACGACCGTGGCGGATCTCAGCCATTCAGGAGCCTGGTCATGCAGGGATCGCATCAGAGCGAGGGGGTCTTCTGCGGCTTCTGTACCGGGTTCAACGGTGGCCCCCAGGAGCAATCGACCCGGTCCATCGGGAATCAGGTTGAAGCCCTGATCCACCAGGACGGCGGGCCAGTGGTGCCAGTCGATGGCTGCGTTGTTCAACTCCAATCGCAGGGCCTGTCCTAGTACCGGTGCCATGGGACGGTCGTGACCCAGGGGGGCCAGCAGCGCTGAGCTGGCCATGGCTGCGCAGATCACCACGGCAAAGAAGTCGTCGTGCTGGCCTCCTGCCCTCCACACACGCCAGCCGGCGTTATTACGCGCCACGGCCTCCACAGGTTCAGCCACCAGGCCCACTTGACGCTCTCCAACGGCCAGTCGCAGGGATTGCTGCAGCTTCAGGGGATCCACGCGACCGTCCTGCTCAGATCGCAGTCCACCGTGTTCTGCCCCGGGCCAGATCCCGTGCAGCTCGGCTGCGGACAAGGTGGTCAGACCAAGCTTTTGGCGTTGTTCGGCCAGATCGTGGAAACGAACTCTGCTGGCTTCATCACCTGCGACTTGCAGCAGCGGGGTTCGTAGAGCCAGTTCCGGGACGAAGCGCCGCAGCTTGGTGATCCAGTGGGGCCAGAGTTCCATGCTGCGTTTGCGCAGCCGCCAGCCACGGCCACTGGAGCGGCGGAACACATGTCCCATCAGCACACCGAGGGATGCTGTGGTGCCGTTGAGATCGGTTGAAGAGCTTGTCCTGCTGACGGGTTGGGTCAGGCCAGGATCAAAGACCGTCACCGGATGGCCAAGGCCGCTCAGGTGCCAGGCGGTACCAAGGCCAAGGGCCCCGGCACCGACAACGGCAATCGGATGGTTCAGCTGAAGGCCTCAGCAGGGATCACGTCGGAGTAAGCGTCGAAGCTGGCCGCCAGGTTGCTGTAGGACCGTTGCAGACGGGAGCCGTCCTGCAGGCGGGCCGCTTCATCCAGGTCTGCAAGGGCTTCCTTCAATTTGCGGGCGATCTTGTCGGCATCTTTGCGCTCAGAGCGATCCAGGCGCTGGTTGATGTACGACATTTCACGACCCACTTCCTGCATCGGACCATGCAGAAGGTTGCGGGTGAAGACCCAATCCTCAGCGCTCACCAGCCGTGCCAGGTCAGGCAGACGGGACTTGGTGGCTTCAAACGCGGCGGCCTGGCGGCGGATCACCGCCAGGTCATCTGGGTTGATGCCAGCAGCATTGACAGCAGCCGGGGCCATCAGACCCAGGCTCAACGCGACGCAGAGGCAGATCGCGGCAAGGCGGCGCAGGGCCTTCAGCATGGTCAGGAAAAAATCCCGTGGACTTTAACCAGCCAGTTCTGCGCGGGAGAATTTGTTTTTCAAACCTTCGTCGTGCGTGACGTCACGGTGATCCTGCAAATGATCTGCCCGGATCGTCCGGGGTTGGTCAGTGAGCTGGCAGGTTGGGTGGCAGCCAACGGCGGCAACATCCGCCACGCCGACCACCACACCGATGCGGGGGCAGGGTTGTTTCTCAGTCGGATCGAGTGGGATCTCGATGGCTTCGGTCTGTCGCGGGCTGCCTTGCCCGAGGCAGCTGCAGCATTGGAGCAGCGTCTGAACGGTCAGGCTCAGCTGCACTTTTCCGATGCAATGCCTCGGGTGGCGATCTTCGCCAGCAAGCAGGCCCACTGCCTTCAGGATCTGCTGTGGCGGGTGCAGAGCGGTGAATTGCCGATGCAGGTGCCGCTGGTCATCGCCAACCACCCGGATCTCGAGCCCCTTTGTGCCGGGTTCGGGGTTCGTTTTGTCTGTGTTCCAGTCGCCAAGGCGACCAAACCGGAGGCTGAGCAGAGGATGCTGGAGCTGTTGGCAGAGAACCGGATCGAACTCGCGGTGCTCGCCAAGTACATGCAGGTGCTCAGTGGTGATTTTCTGCAGCGTTTCCCGGATGTGATCAACATCCACCACTCCTTTTTGCCGGCCTTCAAGGGCGCGCAGCCCTATCACCGAGCCTGGGAGCGGGGGGTCAAGTTGATTGGTGCCACCGCTCACTATGTGACCGAGGACCTCGACGACGGGCCGATCATCGAGCAGACCACCGTGCCCGTGAGTCACCGTGATGATGTCGATGACCTCATCCGCAAGGGACGCGACACCGAACGGCTGGCACTGGCGCGGGCTTTGCGGATGCATCTTCACCGTCAGGTAATGGTCTATCGGGGCCGTACGGCTGTGTTCGCGTGATCAGGGATCGGCGCATCGGGGGCCAGGCGTTTCGGCTTGGGTTGTTCTTTCTGCCCTCCAGCGCTCTGTTGGCGGGAGTTGGCCTGTTGATCGCCTGCGTCAGCGGAAGTCGTGGTCGGGAGCAACCGCTGTGGCGGGATCGTTGGTGCCAGCCGCTGCTGCTGGCTGGGCTGCTGATGCTGATCGGGGCCTGTCTGGCCGAGAACGTTGGCCTGGCTTGGGCAGGTCTGGCCAACTGGTTGCCTTTTGTCTGGGCGTTCTGGGCCTTTCAACCTCACCTCGCGAAGGCCAGCCAACGCCGCCAGGCGGTGTGGATGTTGCTGGCGGGCACGCTGCCTGTTCTGGTGACGGGATTCGGTCAGATGCTCCTGGGTTGGCAGGGCCCTTGGCAGGTGGGGGGCGGAGCGATCATCTGGTTTCTGCATCCCGATGGCCGCCCGATCGGTCGTCTGTCCGGTCTGTTCGATTACGCCAACATCACCGGCGCCTGGCTCGCAGTGGTCTGGCCGTTGATGCTGGCTGCCGTGCTTCGCCCCGATGGCTGGCGACGACGCGGGGGCGCTCTGTTGCTGTCCATGGCCACCGCGCTGGCAGTGCTGCTCACCCAGTCGCGCAATGCCATGGGTGGATTGGTGCTGGTGCTGCCGTTCGTGTTCGGGCCTTGCCAGTGGATGTGGTTGCTGCCGTTGCTGCTGCTCCTCGCCTCACCCCTCCTGCTTGCTGTCCTGCCGGGGGTTCCCGCCGGTCTGCAGCAGTGGGGGATGCGCCTGCTGCCAGATCAGGTGCTGGTGCGGGTGCTGGAAAGCCAGGGGGAAACCGCCTGGAAACACACGCGTTTGGGTCAGTGGCAGTACGCCCTGCAGTTGGTGACGGCCCGCCCTTGGTTCGGCTGGGGTGCTGCTGCTTTCAGCGTTCTGTATCCCATCCATGCTGCCAAGCGCTGGCATGGCCATGTCCATAACTTGCCACTGGAGCTGGCCGTCAGTCATGGAGTGCCGGCGATGCTGTTGATCGTCGGCACAGTGCTGTTCCTGCTGGTGCTGGCCGCCCAACGCGGAATGCTGCAGAAGGCTCCACTGGAGCGGGCCTGGTGGGCCGCCACGTTGGTGATGGTGGTGATGCACGCCACCGATCTGCCGCTGTTTGACAGCCGTCTCAACATCCTTGGCTGGACCCTGCTCGCCGGGCTTTGTGCCTTCAGCCGTCAGTGCCAGGAACCAGGGCCTGATCGTGATGCTCCAGCAGTTTCTCCGGAGCAAGCGGACCCCTGAGGTGGGTCCAGGGCAAAACGCGGGTGGGCTCCCAGGTCCCATGAACCACCTCATCCCAGGGGGGTGGGGCCGGCAGCGGGTCGCCAGGGATGGAATCCAGCTCGTCGTTAAGGGCAGCTCGATAGGCCTTTTTCCATCCGCCGATGCTCTCGCGGGCGTCGCCGACGGCGGCGATCACCGGGGCCAGGCGTCGGTCGCTGCGGGACAGCAGGGCCTGGATCACGCTCCAGCCGTAGCTCTCCGGGCGGAACTCAATGCCCTTGGGTTTGACTTTCTTCGCCAGCCGTTTCAAGCGTTTGTCCGCTTCCGGCCGCACCCCTTGCCATTGGAAGGGGGTCTGGGCCTTGGGCACGAAGGTGCTGACGCCAAGGGTGAAACGCAGCCCAGGGGTGCCTTTTTTCAGGGTCAGCAGCAGATCGGCGGTGGCGTCCACATCGTCATCGCTCTCGGTCGGCAGACCGACCATGCCGTAGAGCTTCAGGCCTGACAGCCCGCCTTGCTTGGCGTGCTGGGCAGCGGCATGGATCGCTTCGGTGGAGAGCTTTTTGTTGACCACCTCCCGCATGCGTTCGCTGCCGCTTTCGATGGCAATCGTGAGCGACCGACTGCCCCGTTTTGCCAGGATCCGTCCCAGGTCAGGGGTGACCGTGGCGGCTCGCACGGAACTCACGCTGATGCGCGTGCCGTCGAAGCGGTCCTGATCCAACCAATGCAGCAGATCGGAGAACTGGGGGTGCTGGGTGACCGAAGCACCCAGCAGCCCAAGCCGTTGGGTGGCGGTCAGACCCTTTTCCACCGCCGGGATCAGACCATCGTCCAGGGATGGTGTGCGGAAGGGGAGGGTGAGGTAACTGGCCAGGCAGAAGCGGCACAGTTCGGGACAACTCCGCACCACTTCCACCATGTGGATGTCTGGCCAGGCGGCCTCCGGTGTCACCACCGTGGAGTGGCTGAGGGTGTTGCCGCGCCAGGTCTGTTTTTCAATCGTGTGCGGCAGCCCAGGCTGAATCGGTTTCACCCCTTGCAGCTGGCCGTCGCTGTCGTATTGAGGGGCATAGAGCGCGGGCACGTATACCCCTGGCACCTGAGCGAGGTGTCGCAACCGTGCCTGACGGTCAGCCCCTCGGCATTGCTGGAGAGCATCAATGAAGGCGGGCAGCAGCAGCTCCCCATCTCCGAGCAGCACCGCATCAAAGAAGGGGGCCAGCGGTTCAGGGTTGGCGGTCAGCACAGGACCGCCACCGAAGACGATCGGGTCCTGATCGCGACGCTCCACAGCCCAGATGGGAATGCGCTGGTTCTGCAGCAGCTCAGGCAACACTGGACCATCCAGCTCCCAGCTCAGGGACAGCCCGAACAGATCGCAGTGGCGCGGCAGAGGATCACTCTGATCGGTGAATAGTCGCCGCACGTCGACATCGCTGCGACGCGCCAAGGTCGCCCAGACGATCTGATACCCGAGGCTGGTAATCCCCACCGAATAGGTGCTGGGAAACGCCAGCACGGCCTTGAGGGCATCGGGTTCCGGTGTGGCCGGATCGAACAGCAGGGTTTCCTGATTCAGTTGGTGTCTCCTGAGGGCCCGGAGGGTGGTGGTGGCGGGGTGAACGGACGGCGATGACGGTTGATCCGCTGCTGCATCCGTTCTTCAGACGCCAGCTCCATCCCCATCTGACGGTCGTAGATGGAGTTGGGGTTGAACAACCTGGCCACCAGGAAGCTCATCAGAGAGGCCACGAGGATTGGCTTGAGAATCAGCAGGTCCTTGGTGAGGGCAAACGCCAGGAACATGGCGGAGATCGGCGTGTGGGAACACCCCGCCACGAAGGCCCCCATGCCTGCAAACACATAGGTGGTGGGGACGTGGCCTGTGAGGGCTTCCACCCCGATGCCACAGGCCAGGCCAATGGCACCGCCCAGGGTCAGCATCGGCATGAACAACCCCCCGGGGGCCCCTGAGCCGGCGGCCAGTCCGGTGCTGAAGAACAGAACCACGAAGCTGGCGAGGGCGAGGCCGACGTCCGCTTTTCCAGCGGCAATCAGGTGCTTCAACTCCGATGGATTGTGAAAGGTGTCGGGCAGGGCGGCATAGACGCAGCCGATCACCACCCCGCTGAGGGTCATGCGCAGGATTAATCGGTCACCGAACCAGCGGTTCCCCTGACGCTGCATGGCCAGCACATAGCGGGTGTAGAGCTCTGCCAGCACCCCGATCACGGCTCCCAGTGCGATCAGATACAGCAGATCGATGGGCAGGAATTTCACCAGCGGTGTGTAGGCGCGCTCCAGCTGGAAGCCACTGCTGCCGCTGAGGCCGGACGACCCAGGGTTGAGGCCGAGAAAGCCCAGCACGTCCGCCCAGGTGTCTGCGGAGAACGTGGTGATCAGCACCAGCAACAGCACCACGGGTCTGGCCGAGTGCAGCAGCTCCTCGATCGCGTAGATGAAACCTCCAATCGGTGCACTGAACACGGCGGCGATACCAGCGCCACCCCCCGCGGCAACGATCATGCGGCGAAAGGCCGCGGGTGCCTTCAGCCAGCGGGACATCTGCCAGGCCACGGACCCACCCATCTGCACAGCTGGACCCTCCGGGCCGAGGGGAAAGCCACTGCCGATGGCGATGATTCCGGCCACGAGTTTCACCAGGCCCACCTGTAGCCCCATGGGAACGGCCCTGTGGCGCAGAAATCCCATGATGTGGGTGATGCCGGCGCCACCGGCAGCGGGCGCCAGATTGCTGATCAGCCAGCCGGACAGCAAACCGCCGAATCCCCCCAGAGCTGGCAGCACCACCCAGGCGGGAAAGTCATCGAGCAACTCCAGGCGCCAATCCTTGAGCAGGTTGATGCCTCCGGTGAACAGCAGGCCAGTGATGGCAGCCCCCAGGCCTGTGAGTGCCAGCGCCAGAACCACCACCAGCCAGCGGCGTTCGAGCAACCGCTGGATGCTGCGGCTGGACCCCAGCAGGTGGCGTCGTCGTTTCGGTTCGCTCAGGGTGGGCACAGGGTGATGGGGGATCAGGCTTCAGCCAGCACAGCCGCCTCCTCATCCGCACTCATCACCCGGCCTTGATCTTCAAAACCGCTGATCTGATCGAAATTCAGGTAGCGGTAAAGCTCATCAGAGAGCGGATCAATTTTTTCAGCGGCGATTGAGCGGTACTCATCGGCGGTAGGAATGCGACCCAGCAGGGCGCAGACCGCTGCCAGCTCGGCACTGCCCAGATAAACCTGGGCGCCTTTGCCCAGACGGTTGTTGAAGTTCCGGGTGCTGGTGGAGAACACCGTGGTGTTGTCCTCCACCCGGGCCTGGTTGCCCATGCAAAGCGAACAACCCGGCATCTCCATGCGAGAGCCGGCCGCTTCAAAGGTGGCGTAGTAGCCCTCGGCCTTCAGGGTCTCTTCGTCCATGCGTGTTGGCGGGCAGACCCAGAGGCGGGCTTTGTTGCTGCCCGAGCCCTCCAGCACCTTGGCCGCGGCGCGGTAGTGGCCGATGTTGGTCATGCAGGAGCCGATGAACACCTCCTGAACGGGATCGCCGGCGACCTCGCTGAGCAGTTTCACGTTGTCGGGATCGTTGGGACAGGCCAGCACCGGTTCGGTGAGCTCGTCGAGGTTGATCTCCAGGACTTCGGCATATTGAGCATCCGGATCAGCGCTCAGCAGCTGCGGATTGGCCAGCCAGGCCTCCATGGCCTTGATCCGACGAGCCAGGGTTTTGGCATCGCTATAGCCCCTGGCAATCATGTTTTTCAGCAGGGCCACATTGCTGCGCAGGTATTCGCTCACGGTTGCTTCCGAGAGCTTGATCGTGCAGCCGGCGCAGGAGCGTTCGGCGGTGGCATCGGTGAGTTCAAAGGCTTGCTCCAGCTTGAGATCCGGCAGACCTTCGATCTCCATGATCCGGCCGTTGAAGACGTTCTTCTTATTGGCCTTCTCCACTGTGAGAAGACCCTTCTGAATGGCCACCCATGGAATGGCGTTCACCACATCCCGCAGCGTCACACCAGGCTGCAGTGAACCGCTGAAGCGCACCAGCACCGACTCGGGCATGTCCAGGGGCATCGCACCGATGGCAGCAGCGAAGGCCACCAGGCCGGAACCAGCAGGGAAGGAAATGCCGAGGGGGAAGCGGGTGTGGCTGTCCCCACCCGTGCCCACGCTGTCGGGCAGGAGCATGCGGTTCAGCCAGCTGTGGATGATCCCGTCGCCCGGGCGAAGGGCAACACCGCCGCGCTGGGCAAAGAAGTCCGGCAGATCCTTCTGGGTCTGCAGATCCACTGGTTTGGGGTAAGCCGCAGTGTGGCAGAAGCTCTGCATCACCAGGTCGGAGGAGAAGCCGAGACAGGCCAGCTCCTTCATCTCATCCCGGGTCATCGGTCCGGTGGTGTCCTGGGAGCCGACGGTGGTCATCAGTGGCTCGCAGCTGGTACCGGGGCGAACGCCCGGCAAGCCGCAGGCTTTACCCACCATTTTCTGGGCCAGAGTGAAGCCCTTGCCGGTGTCTGCTGGTGCCGAGGGTCGGATGAAGGCGTCCGAAGGGGTGAGACCCAGCTGCGCTCGTACCTTGTCCGTGAGGGCCCGGCCGATCATCAAAGAGATGCGGCCTCCGGCCCGCACTTCATCGCTGATGGTGCTGGGTTTGAGTTCGAACCGACTCACCACCTCGCTATCGCGTTCGATCGTGCCGGCGTGGGGCCTGATGGTGATCACATCACCTGTGTTCAGCACGGTGACATCACATTCGATCGGCAGGGCTCCGGAGTCTTCGGCGGTGTTGAAAAAGATCGGCGCGATCTTGCCGCCGAGAATCACGCCGCTCCCGCGTTTGTTGGGGACGTGGGGAATGTCGTCGCCGGTGTGCCAGAGCACGGAGTTGATCGCACTTTTCCTGGAGCTGCCTGTTCCCACCACGTCGCCCACGTAGGCCACGGGATGACCCTTTTGTTTGAGGGTTGCGATCGTTTTCAGACTCTCGGGATCCCGGGTCTCGAGCATCGCCAGGGCGTGCAGGGGAATGTCCGGTCGGGTGGTGGCGTGGGTGGCGGGTGAGAGGTCGTCGGTGTTGGTTTCCCCTTCCACCTTGAACACGGTCACCGTGATCATTTCGGCCAGGGGCTCACGGCGGGTGAACCATTCGGCCGCCGCCCAGCTGTCCACCACCTGCTTGGCGAAGCGATTGCTCGCTGCCAGCTCCATCACGTCATTGAAGGCGTCGTAAACCAGCAGGGTGCGGCTGAGGCCTTCAGCCGCGCAGCTGGCCAGCTGCTCGTCGCTGTGCTGAAGCAGCTCAATTAGTGCTGCCACGTTGTAACCACCCACCATGGTTCCGAGCAGGCGAGTGGCCTCCAGTGGTGACACCAGGGGGCTTGTCGCTTGCCCTTGGGCGACGGCGCTGAGCCAGGTGGCTTTCACATAAGAGGCTTCGTCAACTCCGGGTGGAATGCGCTCAATGAGCAAATGCAACAGGGCTTCGTCCTCCCCTGCAGGTGGTTGTTGCAGCAGTTCGGTCAGGGCCTGGGTCTGCTCAGCGGTTAGCGGCAGGGCCGGGATGCCTTGGGCTTCGCGGTCGGCGGCCAGCTCGCGATACGCGCTCAGCATGGTGAGGAATTTGCGGGGCAGACCACCATTCTTCCGGACAGGGTCTGTTGCCAGTGAGCAGGATGCGTAGCCTTGGTCCGTTTAACGCGCGCGGTCATGGCCACCACCTCGGATTTGCATGTGGTGGAGACCCGTCCGCTGGTGGCTCCGGCTTTGCTGCACGGAGATCTGCCGATTGATGCCGCCGCCATGGAGACGGTCGCATCGGCCCGTCGACGGATTCAGGCCATTTTGCGCGGCGAGGATCAGCGTCTGCTGGTGGTGGTGGGCCCCTGCTCGGTCCACGATGTGAAGGCGGCGCGGGAGTACGCCGAACGGCTGGCCCCGATCCGGGAACGGCTGAAGGATCAGCTGGAGGTGGTGATGCGGGTTTATTTCGAAAAGCCGCGTACGACGGTTGGTTGGAAAGGCCTCATCAATGACCCCCACCTCGATGGCTCGTACGACATCAATACAGGCCTGAGGCGGGCCCGTGGCTTACTGCTGGACCTGGCCCGGGAGGGCATGCCGGCTGCAACGGAACTGCTGGATCCGGTGGTTCCCCAGTACATCGCTGATCTGATCAGCTGGACTGCGATCGGAGCCCGCACCACGGAAAGCCAGACCCATCGGGAGATGGCTTCAGGCTTGTCGATGCCGATCGGCTACAAAAACAGCACTGATGGCAGCGCCACCATCGCCATCAATGCGATGCAGGCGGCATCGAAACCTCATCATTTTCTGGGGATCAACCACGACGGCCATGCCTCGATCGTGAGCACGACCGGCAACCCGGATGGTCATCTGGTGCTGCGTGGCGGTCATCAGGGCAGCAACTACCACCTGGAGGCCGTTCAGGCTGCTGCAGCGGAACTGAGCAAGGCGAGCCTGAAGGATCGTCTGATGGTGGACTGCAGCCATGCCAACTCGAACAAGGATTTCCGCCGCCAGGCCGATGTACTCGCCACGGTGGCTGATCAGTTGAAGGCTGGATCCGGCCATGTGATGGGCGTGATGATCGAAAGTCATCTGGTGGAAGGCAATCAGAAACTCACCGCTGATCTCTCCCAGCTCACCTATGGCCAGAGCATCACGGATGCCTGCATCAGCCTGGAGACCACAGATGCGCTGCTGTCCCAGCTGGCTAAAGCCGTGGCCGAGCGCAGCAGCGCTGTGACGGCATAACGTTCATCATTGATTAGCACTCCAAGCGCTTGAGTGCTAATCAGGCTTTCTTTTTGCGCTTGCTAACTGTTCAGTATTAACCGATCATGTTGAACAGTTTTTCCATCACTTCTCCGTAGGTTGTTGATCACGACGGAGACGATGTTGATTCACCTTCATTTCTTCGGCTTCGGAGATCCGCTGTGTCGGTTTTCTCTGGAGCAACGCACCGGTCTTCATGTGGAAGGCTTTCGCCCCCTCCTGCTGGATGAACTCCTGGGTTGGTCCCAGCGGGTTGCACGTCACCAGCATTGGGACATTGAGCCACTGCAGCAGATGGTGATCAACCGCTGGATGGAGCAGGAGGACCAGATCCGTGGATGGCAGAAGCAACTCACCCATCACCCTGCTGAGGTTGAACTCGTCGCCGGGCTCGGAAGTCGTGGCGACTGGCAGGGTCACTGGAACGCCATGCTGCGGGTCAGCTGATCAGCAACACCCAGGCCAGTCCCACCAGCAGCGGCACGCTGAGGTTGTCCACCCCCGCGGGACTAATTTGTTCCAGTGCCGTGGCCATCGTGCTGATGCCTAAGGCAACTCTCCAGGCGATGGCGTTGCCGCTGACCAGCATCAATCCGACCAGCACCAGTGTTGACACCAGGGCCATGGTCAACGTGCCAGCGACGGATTTCGTCTGTCCCAGCACGGTCCACCGCGCTGAGTTCACCGATCGGCCGATGAGGCCAGCCAGTCCATCGCCGAGTGCCATGACCAGAACACCGGCGCAGACTGCATCGGCTCGGGCGGGCCAGCACAGAATCAGCAACATGGTGATCGCCAGGCCGTAGGCAACAGTGCCGTAGCTGTTGCGATCGACATCCTCAACGGCCGGAACGATGCGCCATCGGTGGTTGATCGCCGTTGCCAGGGTCACCAATACGGCAAAGGGAACGGCGATCCAGGCCGGGATGGCGAAGAACCAGGCCAGCGGAACCACGGCTCCTGTGCCGATGTGGATGATTTTGCGAGACAACTCCTGCTGATCGGGCCAGCGCTGACGAGTCAGCACGGCGATCAGCACCACTATCCCGAGCCAGAGACCGATGGCGATGGGTCCGATCAGATGCACCACCGGACTGGAGGCTTGGATCAGGCGGCCTGCTGATGATCGGTCATCGAGCGCAGCTTGAGGATGGCTTTGGCTTCCAGCTGACGAACCCGCTCGCGGGACACATTGATCTGACGCCCAATCTCCGCAAGGGTCAGCGGCTCTTCACCGCCAAGACCGAAGCGAAGCCGCAGGATCTTCTGTTCCCGCTCATTGAGCTGGGACAGCCAGCCACCGAGATGCTCTTTTTGGATGCTGCGGTCCATGCCTTCCATCGGCTCCTCGCCGTTGGGGTCTGGAATCAGCTCACCCAGGGTGCTGCGGTCTTCCTCGCCGCGGGCATGGGCATCGAGCGATGCACAGGGAGCGCTCTGGGAGATCAGATCCTCCAGCTCGCGCGGCTCAATGCCCATGGCACTGGCCAGTTCCAGTCGATTCGGTTGACGTCCAAACCGATGGGACAACTCCCGCGAGATGCGTCGCATTTTGGAGAGCTTTTCGCTGATGTGAATCGGCAGCCGGATGGTGCGGGCGCTGTTGTCGATCGCGCGAGTCATCCCCTGGCGGATCCACCAGTAGGCGTAGGTGGAAAACTTGTATCCCATGGCCGGGTCGAACTTATCGACGGCCCGTTCGAGTCCGATCGCTCCCTCCTGAACCAGATCCAGCAGTTCCAGTCCTTGGTTCTGGTACTTCTTGGCGACGCTGACCACAAGGCGGAGATTGGCGGCCATCATCCGATCCCGGGCACGTTTGCCCATGCGGATTTTGTGATGATGACGGGAGGTGAACTCTTCTTCAGGGAGTTCCTGAAGTTGCTTCATCTCCTGGACGTGGTGCGCCAGTTCAATCTCCTCAGCGGCTGTCAGCAGAGGAATGCGACCGATGCTGCTGAGATAAAAACCGATGGAATCGGTGGCCAGACGGCTGCTTTGACGCGTTGATGCCCGCCGTCCAGTGGATGGTAAGGCAAGGGACTTCCGGGAAGACTTTGCAGTCGATCCGGAAGAGTCCAGAGGGATCCCCATCACCCTGGTCTCCTGATGAATTTGTAATCAATTTAGCACTCACCTTCAGATTTGACTGTTGTGAATCCGAAGACTTTCGGGAGCCCCTGATGTGGTTTATGACACCAGTGTGTGGCAAGGGTGTGTTGAACGGCTTCGGCTTGATTGCGACGATTCCGTATCAGTCATCACGGATATTTGACGCAACTTCATCTCGAAAGATCACGATTGCGGGACGCCTAGGCTCCATTGCTTGATCAGTTGAACCTGAGAGTTGCAAACGTCCTCTCCCTCCTCTGGTTGCCGTTGGATGAAGCTGCCATCGCTTTGCATGTCCCAGGCGCCCCGGTTGTCCTTCAGGTAGAGCTCCAGCAAGCGCTCCAGTCGGCCGCGAAGGTTGGGATCTTCCACGGGTGTTACAGCTTCCACCCGGCGGTCAAGGTTGCGACTCATCCAGTCTGCGCTACCGATGTACACCTCAGGTGAGCCACCGTTTCCGAACCAGAAAATGCGCGAGTGTTCGAGGAACTGGCCGATGATGCTCACAACGCTGATGCTTTCACTCAGTCCTTCTCGGCCTGGGTAGAGGCTGCACATGCCGCGGATGATCAGTTCAACCCGCACATTCGCTGCTGCGGCTTCATATAACAACGCGATGATGTCCGGATCCACCAAGGAATTCATCTTGGCTCTGATGTGACCGTCCCGACCTTCCCTGGCATGTTCGATTTCGCGCCGGATCAGGGATTCCATCCCTTTGCGCAGGGTCACCGGAGCCACCAGCAGTCGGCGGAAACTTTGCTGCTTTGAGAACCCGGTCAGGTAGTTGAACAGTTCCACCAGGTCTTGGCCCAGCTCCGGCCGCGTGGAGAGAAGCCCGAGATCGGTGTAGAGCTTCGAAGTCTTTGAGTTGTAATTCCCGGTCCCGATGTGGACGTAACTACGCAGCTTTTCTTGCTCTTTGCGGACCACCAGAACGATCTTGGTATGGGTTTTCAAGCCCAGAACGCCATACACCACATGGACGCCGGAGCGTTCCAGTTGTCGGGCCCACTGGATGTTGTTGTCTTCATCAAATCTGGCTTTGAGTTCCACCAGGGCCATCACCTGCTTGCCATTTTCAGCGGCACGGATGAGTGCCGCGATGATCGGTGAATCCTTCGAGGTTCGATACAGGGTCATCTTGATCCCCATCACCTGGGGATCATCAGCGGCCTGGTTGATGAATTCCTCCACCGTGGTGGAGAACAGGTCATAGGGGTGATGCAAGAGGATGTCTTGCTGACGCATCACCGAGAAGATGTTTTCGAATTCCTCGGGTTTGATGGCACCTTCGTCAATCAGATGCTGTTGGGTTCTAGCCAGCACCGCTGGTGTCTGTCCGCTGTGCTGTTTGTCCTTCAGCTTCGGAAGAGGTAGGGCCATCAAACCGAAGAGATCATCCAGACCCAGGGGTCCATCAATCCTGTAGAGGTCTTCTTCCTCAACCGCGAGGCCATTCATCAACATTTCAACGACGTCCTCGGGCATATCGTTGGGCACCTCGAGTCGCACCACTTCGCCTCCCATCCGCCGTTTGCGTAGACCCTGCTCAAGGGCAAGCATCAGGTCATCGGCTTCGAGATCCCGCAGTTCCAGGTCGGCATCGCGCGTCACGCGGAAGAAGTAATGCCCCTGCACGCTCATCCCCGGAAAGAGGAGATCGAGGTTGAAGGCGATCACCTGTTCCAGCGGTACGGCGGTGTGGATGGGTTTGGGATCGCTCTCACTCAGCTCGGTGGGAATGGAGACGAAGCGGGGGAGGTTCTTCTGGGGAACCTTTACCCGTGCGAATTGACGTTGGCCTGATTCCGGGTCGTGAATGACAGCAG
Organism: Synechococcus sp. A15-24; assembly: GCF_014280195.1. Classification (NCBI taxonomy): domain Bacteria; kingdom Bacillati; phylum Cyanobacteriota; class Cyanophyceae; order Synechococcales; family Synechococcaceae; genus Synechococcus; species Synechococcus sp. A15-24. The sequence goes on along the minus strand of NZ_CP047960.1, from coordinate 2,268,525 downwards.
CAACGTTGAGGCTGAGGTTGCTGACGAAGGGGAAGGGATGTGCCGGGTCAACGGCAAGCGGAGTCAGCACCGGAAACACCGAATGGCGGAAGGTGTCGCTGACCCATTGCTGTTGATGCTTGTTCAACTGGCTGTAATCCAGCAGTTGCACGTTGTGGTCGAGCAGTTGTTTGCGCAGTTGTTTGCGATAGTGGTCCTGCTGTTGCTGCAGCAGGGGTATCAGCCGTTCGCGAATGGTCAGCAGCTGTTCGAGCGGCGTCTTTCCGTCTTCGCTGGGGGTGGTGATGCCAGCTTCCACCTGAGACTTCAGGGACGCCACGCGCACCATGAAGAACTCATCAAGGTTGTTGCTGAAGATGGCGCTGAACTTGGCCTGGTCCAGCAGGGGGGTGCGCTGATCCAGCGCCTGGGCGAGGACTCTCTGGTTGAAGGCGATCCAGCTCAGTTCCCGGTTTATGTAGCAGTCCGGGCTCAGAACAGCGGAGCTCATGGGAAGTTTGGAGCTGGATCTGCGGGGTCAGCCGAAACGTAGCAATCAGATTCGTGTTTCCACCGTGGGTGAACGCGGGGCACCAGCCACCAGACCAGCAACGCCGAACAGCACCAGAGCACCGATCCAGAAAGGACTCGTCTGTCCCAGACGGTCGTAGCTGAATCCTGCAGCGGATGCCCCCAGAAAGGTGCCGAGACTCTGGAGTCCCTGCAGTCCTCCCAGGGCTGCTCCCTGACCATCCCGCGTCAGTCGTTTCGAGACCAGCGCCCGCAGACAAGGCGTGACCAGGCCGGTGCCCAGCGCCAGCAGGGCGACGGCGCTGTAAATGACCGGCATCGACGTCTCTTCCTTGGCGAGAGGCACCATCAGGCAACCCACGCTGAGCAGTCCCAGACCCGCCAGGGTGAGACGGAGTTCGCCGAATCGCTTCACCAGCGGGCCTATCAGTCCTCCCTGCACCACCATGGCGATCACGCCCACCAGGGCAAAGGCGGCTCCCGCCATCCCTTCCGTCCAGTTGAAGGCGTTGCGGAGATAGATCACAAGAACGGTGGTGAAGCCGTTGAAGGCCATGAAGAAGCCGAAGAAGGCCAGGGCCAGACGCCGCACATCCGGACGGGCAAACACTCGCTGAAGCAGCGACACAGGGTTGAGGGCTCGCTTGCGCGGCAGAGGTTTACGGGCCTCAAGGGGATGGGTTTCCGGCAGCAACAGACTCACCATCACCAGGTTCACGACGGCAAACCCGGTGGCTCCCCAGGCGGGGAGGATGCGGTTCATTTCGCCGAGCACACCACCGAGGCCTGGTCCAAGGGCAAAGCCCAGGCCGAAGGCAACACCGATCAGTCCAAAAGCTTTGGCACGGTTCTCCGAGGTTGTGACGTCCGCCAGCACGGCGGTGGCGGTGGCGGACGTGCCGCCGCTGATGCCATCGATGATCCGGGCTGTGAACAGCAGGGCCAGGGGGACGCCTGCTGCGGCAGCTCCGGGCCAGATCTGCTGCCAGGGCACCGTCAGGGTGGTGGCGAACAGTCCCATGCCGACGACGGAGCCACCCACACAGATGCTGATTACCGGTTTGCGGCCGAAGCGATCACTGAGGGCACCGATCAGTGGCGCCACAGCGAATTGAGAGAGGGCGTAAGTCCCCGACAGCAGACCGACGGTGCTGCCGCTGCTGCTGAAGTCCGCCAGCAGAAAGGGCAACAGCGGTAAAAAAATGCTCTCGCTCAGTCGATCGTTCAGCAGCGTCAGAAACGCGCTGAGCAGGGTGGGGATACGGGGGCGCTGCAAGGCGACCGGCGGTTGAAGGAGACTCACATTCCCACAGGCCGATGGCATGCCACTCCGCCCGATCGGGTCCGCTGATCACCCCCTGCTGCGGGAGATCTATGCGGATGCCATCGAGAGTCAGGCTCCGGGGCTCTATTCCTCAGACCAGGTCCGCGCCTGGGCGGCTCTGGCCTGGTTGCCCGGGATCCTGGATCGCACCTTCCTGGAGGGGCAGGGGTGGATCAGTGGCCACGACGCTGCCTTTGCCATCCGTGAACCAAGGGATCGCTTGTCATTGCTTTATTGCCGAGGACGGGCTTGCCGCCAGGGCCATGGCCGCGCCTTGCTGGACCAGATTGAGGCCGATGCCCGCCATGAGGGTGTGGAGCGGTTGCGCACCGAAGCGAGTCAGTTAAGTCGCCCGTTGCTGGAACGCTGCGGTTGGCGTGTGCAGGCTCCAGAAACCATCAGCATTGGAGGCGTTCCGTTCGAGCGCTATCGGATGGATAAATGGCTTCTCCAGGACCGCAGCTGATCGAGGCATTGCAGGGCTTGGCCTGTTTTCAGCACGCCATCAGCCGTTTGCAGGCCTGATTCAAGGCTGTCGCTGTGGCCGCTGAACCAGAGGTAAGCCCCGGCATTCCAGCGCAGGGCATCCAGGAGGGGGCCACGGTTGTCGAGTGCCGCAAGGGCCTGTTCAGTCCAGGCCGCTTCATCGCTCCACTCCACATCTGCTGCATGGCAGCCATGGTCTCGAGGGTGAAGAATCAGCCGTTCGGCCTGGCCCTGCTGAACCCTTGCGGTGATGCAGGCCCGACCGATGGGGAGATCGGTGCCACCTTCCAGACCCTTCACCGTGAGCAGATCGGTTTCGCCGGCCAGCTTGAGGGCCTCCCAGGCACGGCTTTCCGTGGGGGGATGAACGAAACCACTCACCAGCAGGTGGTTGCCTTGATGGGGTGTCCACAGCAGTTCAAGACTGGCCACTGGAGGACGTTTGCCCAGTTCCTCGCGGTAACCGATCAGGCTTTCGGCGATGGCGAAATGGTCGGGCTGGTGGATCAGTGCAAACCCGGTCTGCTCGAAGCCGTCTTGGACAGTGGCTATGGAGAGACCCGCCAGGTCAAGGCCCAGTATTCGGAACAGATCAATTGCGGTGACGCCGTATTTGATCGGCATGCGATCCCCCCCTTGCAGCACCACGGGCTGACCGCAGGCGAGCAGCACCAGCGTGGTGAGTGGGTAGATAGGGGCCGTGCGTGTGCGACCGTCAAAGGGCATGCCGAAACAGAGAGGCGGCCGCTGACCCTCTGCACTGGTCAGCACAGGACCAAGTCTGCGGTAGGTATCGAGCATGCCGGTGAGTTCCTGAGGCTCCGGCCGGCGGATGCGATGGGCGATCAGGAAGGCTCCGATTTGAGCTGGGGATGCCACCCCATCGAGCATGAGATGGAGCGCATCGGCAGCCTCCTCCCTGCTCATCCCCTTGCTGGTGTGCTCACCACTGCCAACTTTGCGCAGGTGCTGCTTGAAGCGTTCCCGACCGTTGACGATGGCGCTGGTCACAGATGTCCCTTCAGCTGAGCGAAGTGTTCAGGAGTGCCGGACTCCGTGAACGTAGTGATTGATACTAATCGTCCTAGCTTTGTGGCAGGACATTCAGTCCATCGAAGCTGCCGTGCCGGGGATGGTCGGGGTTGTGACGACCATCGGCGTAGTACAGACGCTCGAGGGCGAGGTTGATGGCCGGTTTTGCTTGCAATTGTTGGCTGAACAACAACGACGAGCTTTCCCGAAAGAGCTGAACCATATAATTGTAATATAGTTTTTTTGTTGCAGCGTCACGGGAACGTGTCTGTTGTATGCGATGCATCAAAACGATGAATTGATTTGGTCGCCGTTGCTGCATTTTGAGTGCATCTGCTGGGTGACACTTACGATGCTGCTGAGACGTTCCGATCTGGAATGCTGCTTTGAGGCAGTTCATTGTTCGCTTAACCGTTATGTCTTTAACAGCCACGTTGATGGCCGCCAAAAAGGCCAAAGGTATGAGTTTTGCTGATCTCGAGGCGGCTATTGGTCTCGATGAGGTTTGGGTTGCATCTTTGTTCTATGGCCAAGCGACGGCCTCGAAGGAGGAGGCCGAGAAACTTGCTGGTTTGTTATCCCTTGATGCAGAAACAACAGCGGCACTGCAGGAGTACCCAACCAAGGGAAGCCTTGAGCCAGTGATTCCCACTGATCCTTTGATTTATCGTTTTTACGAGATCATGCAGGTGTATGGCATGCCTCTGAAAGATGTAATTCAGGAGCATTTCGGAGATGGAATTATGAGTGCTATTGATTTCACTATAGATGTCGATAAAGTTGTGGACCCTAAAGGTGATCGTGTCAAAATTGTAATGTGTGGTAAGTTTTTACCCTACAAGAAATGGTAAAAACTTAGGCTTTCGACTTATCTATAGTCCAATTGTCATTGGGCTTTAAGATCTAAACTGTTCGTTAAGTTTTTTTTGGGCTAATAATCGTCTTGATTCACTTTTTAGGGTTTTACTAAGTTTCAGTAGATATCTTTTGCTATTTTCGGATGCTATACAGCTAAGAGCACGGAGTGCGGTAAATGCGACTTCGTGAGAGTCTTCTTGACACAAACAAAATAATTGTTTGCAGATTTCTTTACTGTCACGACGCTGAATTATACGGATTGCTGCAATAACAACTGAATCCCGAAAATCGTTGAGTGCTTCATTACAGTAATCCAAGAGTTGGTGATCTGTTAGAAGGTGTGAGCGAAATTCCAGCAATTGAAGACCAGCGAGTCGAAAATTTTGACCAGGATGATGTAAGCAATGAGTGACGATTGCTTCGGGAACTTCAGCACCCCAACAACCAAGCGATTGAACTGCAGTTAGTTGAAGTTTTTCATTATAATTGCTGCGCTTGAGCAATTCCAGTAACCATTCACGGGCCTCAATTTGATGGCAGAGTCCTGCGGCCATCACCAAATCAGGCATGTCGCCATAGCGTTGCAGTAAATGTTCAATAATAGGCCAGCCACGATCTGCAAGCATACCCATTTTTTCACAGAGAGCTAGCCGCAGATCAGTAGCAAGGTTGGGCGAATAGACATTTTCTAACCAACAAGGATCCAAGGGAACCTTACGTGAATTGCCGAGTCTCTCCCACAGATCTGATTCAGTATCCTTCATGGTTATTTAGCGTAAGTAGTTTTTTTGATTTCAAGATGTAATTCTTCATTGTGTAGAAACGAACACAACAAGTCTACTATATAGTCTTGGTATCGTATGAATATATCACATATCATTTTCCCTATTTTAGGCTTGCTGAATCTGAGCGTATGATTTTTCATTTATGGTTACATAGGTAAATGATTAATACTCGCTCTAGACAAATGATGTATGCTGAATTTATCTAAACTTCATTAATTGTAATTAAATGGTATCCAGTTCTACTAAGAATTCGTTGTCGGATAACAATTACGATTTTCTATCAACTTGTCAGTATTTTACTTTCACGTCTGTACCAACCAGAACTCGACTCTTTTTTGATTGTAATAAGGCATTTGAGATAAAGTTATATATCCTTATACTATTTTGAAGTCTGAGTGGTTAAAAAAGCAATGAATTAAGAGAATACCACAAACGATCATATACTTTTGAGGCCGAATATTAGGAGAATGTGCCAGCTAATTGATTGCTTGTAAATCAATTTATTATATTGTTTACTGCATGACTTTACATTATGCACGTATACCGTTCGATAGTAATCTTACAAAAGCAAAATTGGTAATCTTAAATATGTCTAAAATCAACTTGATGATCTTAACGGCACAGCTATAATAAATTAGCGGTCAATCACAAATGAGCTTTTTTGGATTAGGTTTTCCTGAGCTACTAATTATATGCCTTATTTCTTTTTTATTAGTCTTAGGGCCTAATAGTTTGCCCAAAGTTGGAAAATATTTGGCTAAATATTTGGGCGGTTTTAGATCCGCCTCTGATGAATTTAAGAAAGAAATTGATGTAGTTGTCTTGGAGGACAAAGATCCTAATGAAGATACCCTTTAATCTTAAGGCGATTGATCTGCGCAGCAGATCTTCTCTCAAATATAATAAATTCCCAATAATAAAGATTCACTCATTGTTGCAATAAGTATAATTTTAAGTTTAAGCGCACACTGTTTAGGACATCCAACAAATTTTATCTGGAGAATTACCTTTCTCTCTAATAAATTGAACAGCCATTTAATGTAGCAAGTGAGACAATTCTGACAAATTTTGCTATGAGTATCACTTGATACAACATCCGCGTTCACTTTCCAACTATAAATATGGAACTATGAACCAGATTTGTGGCGAATCTTTTCACCTCGCATGCATCCACAACTACTCAGACTGCCGCTGAGATTCTTAAGTCACAGCTTCAATGTAATAGCACTACGGAAGCTACATCAAGTTCTCCTTCCTTTCAACCCCAAACCGGTCATGGTTTGTTTTGCTTCTGTGTAGAGTGCCGGCCATTTAGCCCAGATCATCAAGATTTTACCGAAGATATGCCTTCAGATCCTGAGGATTTGATGGATGATTTTTATAAAATGGGTTTGATTAAAGCCGATGCTGTAGAAGTCGCTGAGGCTGTTTCATCAGCGGAGCTTAGAGAAATTCTTTTTTATAAGAACGCTTCTCAAGGTGATCCTGCCAAGGAAAAGCTTTTGCGGGCACTAGCTGAAGAAGCCGGTGGATTAGACCAAGCGATGGCAGCAGCTTTTGGTCCTCAAGCAGGTGAATTCTTCGCCTCTATTCACTCTAGTTCCCCTTTTGGAAGAAGGTCATTTCTCAAAGGATTGGCTGCTGGTGCGGCCATGATAACAATTGCCAATAGTGCAGGATTAGATACTCAAGATGCTCATGCAGCAGGTCATGCCGGCGGTAAATTAGAGAAAACTAACTTGAAGATTGGATTCATTCCAATTACATGTGCAACACCGATAATCATGTCAGAACCTATGGGTTTTTATAAATCTAATGGGTTGAAATGTAAGGTTGTGAAAATGCCAAGTTGGGGAGCTGTTCGCGATTCGGCCATTGCAGGTGAGCTTGATGCTTATCACATGCTCGCACCAATGCCTATCTCTATGACTTTGGGATTGGGAACTTCTCCATTCAGCGTCAAACTAGCCAGTATTGAAAATATCAACGGACAAGCAATAACTGTAGCTAATCGCCACAAGGATAAAGTTAAATCTGCCGCAGACATGAAAGGCTTTGTATTCGGAGTACCATTCCCATACTCGATGCATAATTTACTACTTAGATATTACCTCGCTAAGGGTGGAGTTGATCCTGACAAGGATGTACAAATTCGCCCTGTACCACCACCGGACAGTGTTGCCCAGATGGTTGCAGGTGATATCGATGCATATTTGATGCCTGATCCATTTAATCAGAGAGCTGTGTTTGAAGGTGTTGGTTTTATTCACCTTCTAACTAAGGATCTCTGGGTTGGTCATCCATGCTGCGCTTTCGCTGCGGGAGAACCCTGGATTAATAAGCATCCAAATACTTTTAAAGCCATCAATAAATCTATTATTGAAGCTGCGAATTATGCAACAAATCCTACTAACAGATCTGAAATTGCGAAATACATTTCTGGCCGCGCCTTTCTAAACCAACCGACTAAAGTCGTTGAAGCTGTTTTGACAGGCAAGTTCGATGACGGCTTGGGCAATAAGAAAAATGTCCCTGACAGAATAGATTTTAAACCTTATCCTTGGCAGAGCTTTTCACATTGGATTCAGTCTCAACTTGTACGATGGGACCTTGGAGGAGCTGCTGACGCAATTAAAGCTGGTGACTTTAATGCTAATAGTGCCGCAATATTCCTAACAAATGAAGCTCAATCTTTGGAGAGGGAGTTGGGGTTCAATCCTCCCTCCCGTTCGTTCAAGACTGAGAAGCTTGCATACGACAGTTTTGACCCTACTGATCCGTTGGGCTATGTCAGCAAACAAATTGATAGGGACGGTGTATAGACTGTATGTCTACAAAGTCAACAATCCTGAGATCGTTACTGATCTCAGGATCTAGTCTCCTTTCTTTTTGCGTTGTTTGGGAAATTATAGCCAGTGCCAATTTAATTCCTAATTTTCCAGGGGCTTTAAAGACCTTTCAGGAATTATTATGGTGGATATCAGATCCATTTTTTGATAACGGTCCTAACGATTTAGGTATTGGTTTTAATTTACTTATAAGCTTAAGAAGAGTTCTAATTGGTTACACACTTGCAATGGTTGTTGCAATTCCACTCGGTCTCTTTGTTGGTGTTTCCAAAACCGTTAAGTCTTCTGTTGATCCTTATGTACAACTACTGAAACCGGTCTCACCGCTTGCCTGGCTGCCCATTGGCTTATTCGTATTTAGAAATTCAGAAGTTACCGGTATTTTTGTCATTTTTATTACAAGCATCTGGCCGACTTTAATTAATACCGCAATTGGTGTTCAATCTGTAGATTCTGATGTCTTAAAAGTTGCAAAGTCATTAGGTGCTTCCAAAACTAATACCATTACCAAAGTCATCTTACCTGCAGTAATGCCAAATATTTTAGCTGGGATGAGAATTTCAATGGGTACAGCATGGCTTGTAATAGTTGCTGCTGAAATGCTTCTAGGCACGGGTATCGGATATTTTATATGGAATGAATGGAACAATTTATATGTAGCTAACATATTTGTAGCAATTATAATCATAGGTATAACTGGTTATGTACTGGATCAAATCTTTGAGATTTTGCAACTTCGATTCAATTACGATTTATGACTAAATCTGCTCCCAGTTCAGCTGATTCCATTTCTTACAAGGAACATGAATCTCATGTTGAAATTGTAAATCTAAGAAAAGTTTTCCCAATTTCTCGACCTTCTCTTTTTAACAAAAAAACTGAGAACTATATTGCTCTTGAAGGTATAAATCTTGATATTAAAAAGAACACTTTTGTCTCTTTGATTGGCCCTTCAGGCTGTGGTAAATCAACGCTTTTGAATCTTTTAGCAGGATTAGATGATTTCACGTCTGGTGAAATTTTCATCGAAGGCAAGCCACTGGTTGGCCCTGGTCCAGACAGAGGCATAATTTTTCAGAACTACGCACTGATGCCCTGGCTTACCGCCGCAGGCAACATCGAATATGCCTTAGAGACGGCCTGTCCAGAACTAAGTACCTCACAGAGGCGTGAAAAAGCCAGATACTTTTTGAATATGGTTGGGTTAGAACGCTCAATGAACAAGTTTCCAAAGCAAATTTCAGGTGGTATGAAGCAGAGAGTTGCTATTGCACGAGCTTTGTCTATTAATCCGTCTATGTTACTTATGGACGAGCCTTTTGGAGCCCTTGATGCCCTTACAAGGTCCTATTTGCAAGAAGAAGTGTTAAAAATATGGGAGAAAAATAGAGTCACAGCTCTTTTAATTACACACAGTATTGAAGAAGCATTATTAATGTCTGACAAAATTGTGCTTATGTCAAGTGGACCATCTGCAAATATTGCAGATATTATAGATGTCCCTTTGCCAAGGCCCAGAATCCGTAATATTATAGAAAAAGATTCTCTCTTCATTGATATCAAACTCCAACTTGAGGATCATCTCCTACGCGAAACAAGAGCAGTTGAGGAGTCTTCTTAGTTACACTTTGTGTTTATTTAACTTGCCTAAAGTAGCTCTTTTATTTTATTATGTATTTAGTAATTTCACTTAATTCTATGTCTCCGGGTCTAAAGTATCTTACATATAACGTATCAACATTTTTGTAATTACCTTTAATAAATTCTTGGAATTCTTCTTCATTGCTTATATTGCAATGTTTAGGTTGTATCTCATTGCCCTTTAAAAATTCTCCATCCTTTTCAATTCCAACGATAATTATTAAAATCTTTCCTTGAATAATACTTGCACCTGATTCTTTTAATAAAGCAAGAGTACTTACTTCTTTCATTAATTGTGAAAAAATATCTTGGCCTTCGTTACTTTTTGCTGATTCTTCATTCATTAGCAATGGGCTCGGGTTCTTTCTATATTATAAACATTCATGTTATTATAAAGGACTCTATTATCGGCCCATTAAAAATCTTAATCAAAATTGCGTATGTTAATGCCTAAATAAACCGCTTCCTTAAACAATTCTGTAGTTGCTTTTTTGTCATTTTCTTTTTGAGACTTTAGATAACGCTTCCGCAGTGAGTCAGTGACGGAAGCTAGCCATTGAGTTTGATACATAACTTGTATTGTATTGATTTACACCATTGTACAGTCCGGCCAGTCGCATTTGAATTAGTTTTTAATTTCTTAATCAACTCTCCTCTGATCCTCAAGGATTATATCAAACGGTTATATATTTACTTTTTGAATCCGAATCCTTCTCCATTTTTAGACGGTATATCCCAGCAGAATAATTTCCCCGAGTCGCTAGCAGCTAAAAAGGCATTATCATCTTTTTTCCATCTTAGTCGTGTCGGCGTCGAGTTGATGGATATCTTGTCAATGGGCTCACCATCTCCATTTTTATCTAATTTCCAAATTGCAATTGACCCATCTTTTGCACCAGATGCTAATAATGAGCTACTGTTGGCAAAGCTTAGGCAACTTATCGGCTCATTATGAAGTATAAGTTGCCCCGGAATTGTTCCCTCAGGACCCTTATTTTTAAAGTTCCATACTGTAACTTGGGGGCTTCCCCCTGTAGCTAAATATTTTCCCGTAATATCAAACACAATATCTTTAGGTTTGCCAGGATAACCAGTCATTTCTGCATCTTTACCATTAGTTCGTCGCCAAAAATGTACTGAATTGTCTTGACTTCCACAAGCTACAATCTCCCCGTTTGGGCTCAATGCCAATGATATAAGAGATCCCTTCCACTCAAATCTTTGACAAACTTTATTGGTTTTCACATCATAAATAATCACTTGGCCGTAGCTTGCTATCGCTAATTCGCTATTATTTGACCAATAAATTGCTGACACAGTACTTGTCAGTTCATCGGAACTCCATAATTGATTTCCTGACGAATCAATCACATGTACGAACTTTCCAATGCTACCGGCTAATAATTTTCCGTTATTTGTCCATTGTATATTATCAATCCAATCATTGCCTAATGAGCTTGAACTTAGTAAGCTTCCATCTGAAGCCGCATTAATATCAACCTTGCCGTTTTGGCCACAAGTTGCATATATGCTTCCATTGGGATTTACTGCTAGATCTAAGAGTGATTTGTTGTGAGTGTCTTTTTGCATGTATAGTAACTTCCCTGTTTTTGCATCAAAAGAGTAAATATTGCCTGTTATATCTGCAGCAATAATATTCTTATTTTCGAGTGCCCAGTCACAAGCTATTACGTATTCATTAATTTCACTGTACCATCCACCTTGAAAAATGCTGTTAGATCTTTTCATGCTAGACATTTTTGAAACTCAGTCCTTAATGCATCCTCGTCTAAATTTCGGCCTATGAATACAAGTTGATTCTTCCTGGGCTCGTTTCCCCACTCGCTTCCAGGTTCTGCAGTAAATAACATATGGACCCCTTGAAATACAATTTTTCTAGATTCTTCAGCGTAGCTGATAAACCCTTTGGTTCTAAATATATCTACTCCTTTTTCTCGGAGAAGTTTAGAAATCCAATCGTTTAATTTATCTGGATTAATGTTGCCAAGGCTTTCTAGGGCAATAGATCCAACTTCATCGTCATGCTCGTGTTCTGCTACCCATATTCTTTCGGTCTTTGTATCGATCCCCTTAGTTATATTGCTAAATTCCTTATCTCTGGGCTGATCATCTTTATTTTCATCCAGTCTTATATTAAATTCTTCTGCCGTATGTTGAGTGAAGAGACCTATAGTTGATTTATTGTCTATATATAATTCAAAGAGCTTTTGACCAGCATCTTGTAATTGTAATTCAATAACCTCGTTAAAGCTTATTGCTTCACCTGGTAAAAGTTTTTTAGGTTCTTTTGAGAATATTCTTACACAATCTTCGGCGTATTCGTCAAGATCTTTTCCATTTGAACTATCACATTTTATTGCTGTTATTAGCATTGTTGGATCAGGTCCATCATCAAAATAAAGCCTGTAGTTTCCTTTCTTAAGTTCATATACTCCGGTCCACTCAAACGGATATTCAGGTTCGAGAAATGTCGGACGTCTATCTAATGTTTGCTGGAGATCAAATGCACCAAGATTCAAGACATCTTCAACATCGACCCCGGCTTCTTTTGCACGCAGTATACGGGCCATTTTGTTCATATCTCGAAGGCGTGATTCAAGTACATTGACTTCGTTTTTGGAAACTAAGTCAGTTTTATTGAGTATGAGTACGTCCGCGAAGGCGACCTGCTCTGCACTTTCAGTGCTATGTTCCAATTGTTGATTAATGTGTGCAGAATCTACTAACGTCACTATTCCATCAAGAGTGAATTCATCTCTAACTTCATCATCCATAAAAAAAGTTTGTGCTACCGGCCCTGGGTCAGCGAGGCCGGTCGTTTCAACTAAAACGTAATCAAATTTGTCCCTACGTTTCATTAGATTGCCTAGGACTCTTATCAGATCACCTCTTACCGTGCAACAAATGCAACCATTAGACATTTCAAAGACCTCTTCGTCTGCGTTAATGACGAGTCCTTGATCAATTCCAACCTCGCCGTATTCGTTTTCTATGACTGCAATTTTTTTGCCGTGCTCTTCTCTCAAGATCTTGTTTAAAAGTGTGGTTTTCCCTGCCCCAAGGTAGCCAGTAAGTATGGTGACAGGAACCTTTCGCTTTTCTTTCATTACGAGATGGATGTTCAACAATTATACTAATCCCGGGCAGCTTATATCGCCTTGTTTTTTCGGTGATTCAGAAAGATCTTTGTTTTTTCGTATCGTATTTGACTTCGCTTCTCCTACTAGATGCGCTTGAGTAAGTGGATTAGTGGCTCGCTAGCATCCATTTTTTTGGTTTCTTGCGGCTCCCTCACAACGCCTCCTGAGGGGTCTAAAAAGATTTCCATTATGACCTCATTCCTTCCGATAACACTATTTGCAAGGGCAGTAGCCGGTGAATGCGGAGATGTCAAAGCTTTAATCCCCACAAATATTGGACCACACGATTTTCAATCAACCCCTAAGGACATCCTATCTATTGGCAAGGCTGATGTATTTTTTATTAATGGCTTGGGAATGGAGACTTTTTTAGACAGGCTAATCTCTTCAGCAGCGAGTACAACATTATCCGTTGTTGACACTAGTGTTGGCATCAAGACTATTTCTACTGATATCTCTAACGCGAATTCTTATTCTGATCCTAATCCTCATATATGGCTAGATCCTATACGTGCTATTAGCCAGGTAGAGACTATTAAAGATGCTCTTGTGGATTTAAACCCTGCTTGTAGTGAGGTCTATACTTCAAATGCCTTAGCTTATGTGGATAACTTGCTCGCATTGCATGCTGAAATTTTATCCAAGTTGGAGCCTTATCAGGGCAAATCATTTATCGCTTATCATGACTTTGCACCATATTTTGCTGAACGATATCAATTAAAAGCTGAATACTTAGTTGATCTGCCAGATATCAATCCAAGCCCTGCTGATTTACAGCGAGTTTCGAATCTTGTTCGAGATTCCGATTTAAAGGCTCTTTTAACTGAGCCTCAAGATGGAAGCAATTCTTTCAATTCGTTGGCACGTGATCTTAATATTGAAATAGCACTATTCAATCCTATTGAAACTATTTCACAGGATTTTGTGTATGACGAGTCTCTCTATTTTGACCTTATGCGGGATAACCTGTCCAATCTTCTTCTCTCTCTTGGTGGTTAAACTATGTCATATCCAATTGCTTCTGTTAAGAATCTTACTGTAAGAAGGGGTGCCAATGTTGTTGTAGATGATGTTTCTTTTGAATTATTAGCTGAAAGTGATACAGCTTTAGTTGGCCCTAATGGTGCTGGTAAAAGTTCCTTAGTTGCCTCCTTGTTGGGTCTTATTCCGCGCGTCTCAGGTGACATCAATATTATGGGCACCAAAATGAATAAAGCTGGGTATCTACCGAAATCCATACGTGAGCGAATTTCTTATATTCCACAGAATTTTTCTTTTCAGGGTCAGTTTCCCCTCTCCGTATTTGAGTTCGTGCAACTTGGACTTAGTAATAGTTCGTCCTTTCTCCGCATGCGGGACTCCCGTACTAAGATTTTAGTTCATCGATCTTTGGAAAGAACCGATACTTTTAATTTAAGACGACGTCTTCTTAGTGAACTTTCTGGCGGTGAACTGAAGCGCGTTATGCTTGCATTTTGTATCGTACGTCCGAGGGATCTTCTTGTTTTGGACGAAGTACAGGCTGGTCTAGATATACCTTCAACTCAACGTTTTCAAAAAATGTTATTTGAATTGCGTCGGCAGGAAGGTTGGACTGTCCTCCATATATCTCACGATATTGATATGGTTCTCCGTAGTAGCGATCAAGTACTTGGTTTAAATAGACGTTTGTGCTGCCGAGGTATACCTAATCTTGCATTGACTTCCGAAAGATTAAGTGTTCTCTATGGGCCCAATATAGTTTCTTATCAGCATCAATGTCGTGGGTGATTTATCAACTTTTTTTGAGTTATTTGATGAGCCATTTATTCACCGCGCATTAATTGGTGGCTTTTTAACTGGTTCTTTAGGAGGGCTTATAGGTTCTTTTGCTGTACTCCGACAACTTGCTTTTTTTAGTGATGCATTAGGGCATTCTGCCTTGCTCGGTATAACTCTAGGTATCCTTTTAAATGTGAATCCTACTTTTGTTCTTATTCCTTTTGCCATTATCTTTGCATTTCTTGTAAATAATCTAGTTGAGCGCAGTTCTTTGCCTACCGACGCACTATTGAATATCGTATATTCTAGCTCTCTAGCAGCAGCTGTTCTTGCCTTAAGTAAAATCAACTCTTATAGTGGTAGCATTAAGCAGTTGCTTTTTGGAGATATTCTTGGTATTACAGCATCAGATATATATATTACATTGATCCTTTTTATTGTTTCTTTTATCTACCTTGTCTTTAGTCTTCGTTCTCATGTTCTTTTAACTCTTAATGAGGATTTGGCTGGCTCTATTGGTATTAACACAAGATTCCATAAACTTGCTTTCATAATTTTATTGGCTATTGTTGTATCTGTTTCAATTAAGTCTGTTGGTGCATTGCTTATAAGTGCCTTCGTTGTAATACCTGCATGCGCTGTTAGACTAATTTCGCGTAAGTTTAGTTCTTATATTGTTTTTTCTATGGTACTGGGTGGTATGTGTGCTCTGTTTGGGCTTATCTTATCAGGTTTCTTTAATCTACCTTCAGGTCCTTCAATTGTAATCTTTCAATTCTTTGCCTTCCTTTTTTCCTTGGTATTTTCTTGTGCTTACAATTTAGTGGAATAATCTCTTTGCGATTTCTTCTCCGAATTCTTCGTGGCATCCTAGCCTACCTCTAATGTATAAAATATCTTTAATGCTCTCTGAGAGTGCTTCCATCTCTGATAATGATCTTTTTGGTGAATCCTTCGGTATAACAAGAGTAGACATTTCTTTAACCATATTTGTATTTGATATCCACCACTTGTTATTATTATCTATATCTAATCTCCCTGTTACGAATGCTGCGCTTGCGTATCGTGCTCCCTTCTGTCGAGATAATACTTGAAGTTTTCGTATTTTATCATTATCAAGGTCATTCTTATTTAACCATACATGCCTTTTCATCATTAATCTTATAATTACTTTTGTTGTATTTATGAAGTATAGTATTGGACCAATGATAGGAAGCCTTACTATTTCATTTATGATATTTAGCCTCTTAGGTGACCATCCTGTCATACTTGGAAGTGGACCTCTCCATGTTGGTGCAATTAGCACAACTTGTTTTATTGTATTGATGTATTTGTCTTTTAGTGTAAGTACAACTGAGGCACTATGACCAGCTGCAATTATAGTTAGCTTTCTGTTATTTTTACTCTGTATTACTTTGATAGCCTTTTTTAGTGTTTTTTGTAATACTGTTCCACTGTAGTGTATATCTATTTTATCACTTTCGCCGAATCCAGGCCAATCGATTGTTATTAATTGGTATTTATCTGTCACTATTGCTTTAAAATGTTGCCATTCATCGCTTCTTGAAATTGTACTTAAGGCCGGAAGCATTAGCATTGGAGGTTTTTCTCTTTTACCTTCCCATTTCATTTGTATTCCTATTATCTTATTATCGTGAATAATTGAGAATCTTTCTCTAATGTGATATAGATTCTCCATCTGATTTAAGTTCGATACTTTCTTTGTTATACCTTTTAACCCTAGCATGATCTTTTTTTCTATACTCTAATTATTGCAATTCTTTTAATTGTGCAATATTATCTTTACTCTTCTCTGTTGATCAACTTTGCTTCATAACTTGTTTTATTTCTTATAAAATGATTATTTCTTTTCTGTAGCTCCAAATTTTGAAATAAGTACTTCCTTGAGGGCTGTTTTGATTTCAGCCGCAGGTATAGCTTTGCGATAGATTTGACCAATAGTTGGGTTGCGACCCTGTGAACCACCAATAGTCATTGTGTAGCCTTCACCCATTACTCCTTCAGCATTTTTAGCCTTTGTACCTGTTAAACCTATTGCTCCCATATAAGCCTGTCCACATGTATTTGGACAGCCAGTCCAGTGAACTTTTATCTCTTCAGGTAGGTTCAACTCCTCGTCAAGTTCCTTTGCTGCTTTTAAGGCTTGGTCTTTAGTGTTGGTAAGCGCAAAACTACAGTACGTATTTCCCGTGCAGGACACTGTTCCTGCTGAAATATTGCTAGGTGCTAGGGGGAAACGCTGCATTAATGTATCAGTCTTTAATTCTTCAACTTTTTCACTCGTAAGACCTGTGATAATTATATTTTGGTCTTCTGTGAGTCTAATTTCTCCATTTCCATATTTGAGACTCGCTGTTGCGATATCTTGTAGATCCTCTGCCGTGAGGCGACCGACCGGCACGTGTATGCCAGCAAAATAAAGTCCGGCTTGTTTCTGCTGATTAATGCCGAAGTGAGAGCGTGGAGAGTTTTCGAATATTGAGCCTGGATCGGGAGTGAGTGTTCCGTACAGTTTTTCCACTTGGCTGCGGAATTCTTCGTGCCCTATCTCATCGAGATACATGCGGAAACGTCCTTTGGTTCTCTTTTCTCTTTCTCCATTGTCTCTCCAGAGACGAATCACAGTATCCAAAATGTTGCAGATCTCGTCAGGTAATACCCATACATTCATGGGAAATGCATATGCGTTCATCTGTGGAGATAAAATCCCTCCAATCCAGATGCTAAAACCCATCACGCCGTTATTCTCAACGGGATGAAACACTATGTCGTTGTGAAGAAGGAAATTGTCTTTAGACCCTGCGACTGCTGTGTTCCATTTTCTCGGTAGGTTGGAATATTCCGAATTTCCCTCACAATTATTTGTGAGAAAGTTCTGCAATTTAGTTGTGTAAGGTCTCGTATCGACGATTTCGTTCGGATCTATTCCTGCGAGTGGATTGCCGGTTACGTTTCGTGGATTATCAAAGCCCGACTGGACGCTACTTAGTCCGGCTTCACGCAGTCTTCTAAGGATCTCGGGAAGATCGCATAATAGTATTCCTCTAAGTTGCAGGTTTTGCCTTGTGGTGATGTCGCAGCTTCCATTTTCTCCATAACGTTCAACTATTGAAGCTACAACTCGTATTTGATTGGATGTCAATACACCATTTGGTATTCTAAGTCTTAGCATGAATTTTCCGGGTGTTTTCGGACGCCAGAACATTCCATACCATTTCAGACGGAGTTTTAAATCGGTTTCATCCATATTTTCCCACCCAATTTTTGCAAACTTTTCGATTTCGCTTCCTACTAAAAGCCCATCTTTTTCCAACTTACTTTTTTCAATCTTATTCAATTTTTTTTCTGCGAAGTAGGGGTTGATTTGGTTTTTGATGGTCATGATTCATGAAAATAGGGCGGACTGATCGATCAAAAAATGTAGTAGATCAGTTTAATCGGCCCGGGGACCTTTGTCGCTACGTAATAATGAAAGCGTGCGATAGTGAAGTAACCTTCGATTTCTCGAGCTACTTAAGAAATATATTAGCACAATGTTGGTTTTTTAGACTCCCAGCTTCCCTGTTGATTTTATATTCTTTTTCCTGTGCGATCTATGCTATTCATTTTATAGATTTAAATCTGATGTAAAACTCTGTTCAGCATGCGGGCAGCTCCCGAACAGATCATTTGCCAAACCGGCTTCTAAGCGGCTACGTCCTTTTCTAGTTCGTACTCAAAAGTTGTTCTGTTGATGGAATTACGATTCCGCTCGTATTGCCGTCTGTAACTCTTGTCGTACGGCTTTGCCCTTTTGCGCATACTTGGACTCTTAAATTCAATTAATGTAGAGCTTAGGTCAAAGCGCCGACGTGTCTGTGCCCGGTAGAAACGACTTTCCAATGATGCACGTTCGTTTTGTTGGCGAGGTGCCATGTACTTACCCCAGGTCATTACTTCTCGATGACATCAGATAGCTCTTTTTTTGATCCGTGGCCATTGCTACGGAATGACGCTTCCGATCGGGGGCGTCAAGGGTTGCATCTGGTGGTGCATGGCCGTAGTGGCGGTGTCGTTCCCGACTGCTTGGCCTCCCTGCCGGATCTCCTGGCCCAGCGGCGATCGGCGCCCGTTCAGCTGGAGGTGCTGACGGCTGAACAACCCGTGTCGGCGCTTCCCCAACCCTCTTGGATTATTCCGTTGCTGTTGTTGCCTGGAGCGCATGCCCGAACGGACGTGCCGGCGATTCGCAACAGGCTTCATGCCGCCGGGGCCAGCGTGCGTTTGCTTCCCTTTCTGGGCTCCTGGATCACCTGGTGGAACGCGGTGATCTCAGCACTGCCGGTGTCTGAGCGCCGTGATGCCGTGCTGGTGCACCACCCCCTGCGCCCGGGAGTGGCGGATCGCTTCCTCGCGATGCTCTCCTCTCGCCTGGCCTTGCCATTGGCTGCCTTTGATGCCTGGCCCAAGTATCAGCAGCGCCATCCCTGCGCCCGCCCACTCCCGTTAACCCTCGCCCCGAACCGCATGACGGAGGCATTGAGCGAAGCTGGTGGATTGCCTCCTCTGTTGGAGCATCCCCCCACCCGCCAGGCCCTGATCGATCTGCTTGTTTCTCTGCCGTGACCACCGCTGAACAAACCGGAACCGTTTATCTGGTGGGAGCCGGTCCCGGCGATCCCGAATTGCTCACGCTGAAGGCGCATCGGCTGCTGAGCCAGTGCGATGCCCTGGTGTACGACTCGCTGGTGCCCAGAGAAGTGCTGGATCTTGTGCCGGCGTCCTGTAAGCGCCGTTTTGTCGGCAAGCGTCGCGGACATCATTCGGTGCCACAACCCAGCACGAATGCCGTGCTCGTTGAAATGGCCCAGAAGCACAGCACGGTGGTGCGTTTGAAGGGGGGTGATCCTTTCCTGTTTGGTCGTGGAGGGGAAGAAGCGGCTTACCTGGCGGAGCGAAACATCCCTGTTCAAGTGGTGCCTGGTGTCACCGCTGGTATTGCCGCCCCTGCCTACGCCGGGATTCCCGTCACCCACCGGCGGGCGGGCTCATCGGTGACCTTCGTCACCGGTCATGAGGAAATCGACAAGCGCCGTCCCTCCGTGGATTGGCGCGCTTTGGCCACGGCCAGTGACGGATTGGTGATCTACATGGGGCTACATAACCTGCCCCGGATCGCAAAGGAGCTGATGGCGGGTGGTTTGGCCGCGACAACCCCCGTGGCGGTGATCCAGCAGGGGACGGTGGCGGGGCAACGCTGCCTCAAAGCCACCTTGGTAGACGTTGCCGATCAATGCCGAGCCGAAGCCTTCAAGTCGCCCTCGATCGTTGTGGTGGGTGAGGTGATTGATCAGCAGGTTGAAGCTTGCAGGCCCTCACCGGCAGCGGTCACGATGCCGATTCCGTTCTGAACAGCTCCCCTCGATCCCGCTTTATTCCTTCAAGCGAGCCCGCAGTTGGGCCAGGTTGCAGGGACGGGTCTGTTCATCAAGCTGAGCACGGATGAGCTTGTCCCAAGCGGTGGTTACCGCATCCAGAGATCCCGGCAGCACAAACACAAAGGTGCCGTTGGCCACGCCGGCAAGGCAGCGGCTTTGCAGCGTGCTGGTGCCAATGCTCTCGAAGGAGAGCACACGGAACAGTTCCCCGAATCCCTCGATTGTTTTGTCCAGCAGCGGTACCACCGCTTCAGGGGTGCCATCACGGCCGGTGAGTCCGGTGCCGCCGCTGGTGATCATCACATCAACCGCGGGATCGGCGATCCAGCGGCTCAGTTCACGGCGGATCTGATAACGATCATCCGGGCAGAGTTGTCGCTCGTGAAGGCGATGGCCGGCGGCTTCAAGGCTGCGCTGCAGCTGATCTCCGCTGCTGTCGTCCGCCAGGCTGCGTGTGTCGGAGATGGTGAGCAGGGCGATGGACAGGGCCATGGCACAGCGGCGGAGCCTTCGGACGCTAGAACCGCTCCAGATGGGAAGGTCATGGTGCTCCGGGTGTTGCTGTTCGCATCCCTGCGCGAACGCTCCGGTTGGGGCGAGCGTTCCCTTCCGTTCACTTCAGGCGTTTCGACGGCCCGTGAGGTCTGGAACCAGTTGGATCTTGGTCCGCTCGAGGGCATCAGCATTGCGGTGAACCAGGAGTTGGTCGGTGCCAATCAGCCGTTGCAGGCTGGAGATGAGCTGGCCTTTCTGCCACCGTTCACGGGGGGATGAACCATGACCGGTTGCCGTGTGGAGGTGTGCCCGGATCCCTTTGATCCGTGGCAGCAGCTTGCGCTCTGGTGTGGGGATGCCGCGGCCGAGGCCATCTTCATCGGTCGGGTGCGGCCCACCACGATGGATGGCAGGCCTCTGGAGGCGCTGGAGCTGGAGCACTTCCCCGGCCTCTGCGAACGTCAGATCACAGCCATGGCCCAGCGTCTGCAGCAGGAGCACCAGGCGGGGCCGATTTTGGTGTTGCATCGCGTGGGCAAGCTTGCCCCCGGTGAACCGATCGTGCTGGTGGCGGTGCAGGCCGATCGTCGTGGAGCGGCGCAGCGCTGCTCAGCCGCGTTGTTGGAGCAACTCAAGCACCACGCCCCGTTCTGGAAGCGGGAGTGGTGCGCTGGTCAGGGCACCTGGCTGGTGGCCAACACGCCACTCTGATCAAGGCGCGGGTGCTGCAGTTGGTAGCCCAGCTGTTTGAGCCGGGTGTTGCGAATCCGTCGGCCCCCTGAACCCGGTTTGTCCTGCCCCAGCCAGCGCACGGGGGCCAGGCCCTGGCGCTGCAGGCTGCGCCCTACCAGGTCTCGCAGCTGAATCGGCTCGTCGTTGACCACGTTCACCAGACCGGCCCATTCAGCATCGAGAGCTGCTTCCAGGGCACCGGCGGCATCCGCCACATGCAGCCAGTTGCTGAAAGTCGCTCCGCTGCCAGGGCGTTCCAGTCCGGCGAGCCCGCGCAGCCGTCGATCGAGATCGCGGCCAGGGCCATAGAGCGCCCCGAGGCGCAGGATGCATACCCGCCGGTCGCTGATGCCGCTGAGCAGTTGTTCGCCTTCCAGCAGAACATCGCCATGGCCGCGGTCTGGTGCGGGCGGTGTTTGCTCATCCACCCAGTCCCCCTCGGCATCGCCGTACACCGAGCAACTGCCCGTGTAGACGATCTGCCGCAGTTCCGGGAGTTGTGGCAACAGCGACGTCAGGCAGCAGAAGCTGTCGATGAAGGTGTGGCGGTAGCCGTTGGCATCCACCTGGCGATCTCCTTTAGGCCCAAGACAGAACACGGCGCTGCTGCTCTGCCGCAGGGCGGCCAGCAATTGCACGGGGTCGGTGGCATCGCACAGCTCCACCCGATCGGCCAGAGGGCTGAGTTGCGCCAGCCGTTCTCTGCTGGTGGTGGTGAGCGTCAGCTTCAGCTGGGGACGTCTTGGTTGCAGCCGCTCCGCCAGGGCAAGCCCCACATAGCCGCAGCCAACGATCGTCAGGTCCATGGCTGGGATGGCTGTTGGGGCGACGCTAAGGAGATCGACCGATTCATGCCGTCACGGACATGACCGATCAATGGACCCTCAACAGCCGCAATTTCGCCGGTCACTGGCAGGGCTGTGGCCATTGGTTTGAGCGGGATGGCAGCGGTCGGCTGGATCTCCAGCGTCCGACCCGTCGGATTGACCCCACCACCTACGCGATTTCCTTTTCCGACGATGACCACGGGGTGTGGGATGGCTCGGGTCTGGCCTTTGCCCCCGGTGGTCAGGCCACCTATCCCATCAGCCGAGCCACCTACAACGCTGGTGGAGGCTGTTGGCAGTTCCCCGGGGCGGGAGGTCAGTCGAGCCGGGGGCTTGATCCCGAGCGTCCCCGCTTCGGCCATGAGATCAACCTGTTCTGCGGACGTTCCCGCTCGATGCTGGTGCTGCTCTGGGAACCGCTCGACGGCAATTGGCTTTTACAGCGTGTTGGGGCGGTGGGTTTCCGTTGCCTGAACAGTCCTGATCCCGAACCCGACCGTCCCGCATGCGGGACACCCGAAGCCCTGCTGGCGCCGGTACATGGATGGAGTGGCGAGCGGCAGATGCTCAGGCCGCAAGCGGGGGTGAACGGCAAGCCTGAGGACGCAGCTCCGATGCTGTTCGATCCAAGCCAGCTGTTGCACAACGACTGCTCAGCTGTGATGCTCGACGGCTTGGTGTTCTCCGTGCCCAGTGAGCTCCCCAGTGAGCCCTTCAGCCTCGAGATCGGTGGGTGTCTCGGCGATGCGCTGTTTCAGCAGATCAGTATCCATTTCGATGCATCGGGCCAGCTTATGGCCTGGGAGCGCCGCCGCTTTCGGCCTGCTGCGGCTTAGAAAATCCGCTGACGGATCAGCTGGGCCCAGAGACGGGTGCCGCTTTCGAGTGGGCCTGCTTCTGCCGGCAGTTCCAACAGCAGATCGGCGTGTTGCAGCGAACCGATCCGGGACGAAGCCTGTGAGCCATCCACCCGTGCCAGAAGTGTTCCTGCGGCGTTGGTGTCGAGGCGGGCCCGGGCCAGTTCCGGCCGTCCCGGTCGGCGGGACAACGGGTCGGCGAGTTCCACCATCACCCGGGGGAACAGCCCCGGTTCGCTCTGGCCCTCCAGAACCTGCAGGGCGGGCCAGAGCAGTTGCAGGGCGGTGACCGCCGCCGCCACGGGATTGCCCGGCAGTCCGAAAAACGGCACGCCGTCACCGATGCTGCCGAAGGCGAAGGGGCGCCCCGGGCGCAAGAACAGTTTCCAGAAGTCCACGGCACCCAGCTCCGCCACCAGCGGCCGGATCCAGTCGCTGTCGCCGGCGGAGACGCCGCCGGTGCTCACCACCACGTCGCAGTCATGTGCCAGATCCAGCAGGGCCTGGCGCAGGGCGTCGGGTTGATCGGCCACCACCTGTCGCTGGGTCACCGATTGACCGAGGGCCCGGAGCATCGTCTCCAGAAGCGTGCCGTTGCTCTCCCAGATGGCACCGGGTTGCCGCGCTGTTCCTGGTGGCACCAGCTCGTCCCCGCTGATCAGCAGCCCGATGCGTGGTTGTTGCGCAACGGTTAGGTCGGCGATGCCGCAGCCGGCGAGGCGTGCGAGATCGGCGGCACCCAGTCGCTGTCCAGCGGCCAGAAGTAGGTCCCCAGGCCGGCATTCCTCATCTTCGGGGCGAACCCAGGAACGATCCGACGCTTCTTTCGCTAGCTGCAGGCTGCTGCCGTCAACGGAGATCAGTTCCTGGGGCAGTACCCAGCCGGCACCGTCCGGCAGTGGAGCGCCGGTGAGGATGCGGATCGCATCGCCGTTGGTCAGGGTCCCGCTGAAGGGTTGGCCGGCGGCGGAGCGTCCCTTCAGTTGCCAGGTGTCCCCAGGTTTGGGCTGGTGGCTCTGCCCCAGGGCATAGCCATCCATGATCGAGGCTCTAAACCCCGGAACGGCCTCGCTGGCGAGCACAGCCGCTGCGCTCACCCGGCCGAGGGCCTGCTGCAGCGGCACTGTGTTGCTGGCTGTGATCGGCTGAAGCGCCGCCAGAACCCGTCGACGTGCCTCCTCCAGGGGGAGCCCTTCGCGTCCATAGGGCTCAGCGCTTCCAGACACCGTTCCGCCCTCCTTCCTTGAACTCCAGCTGGATCGCCTCGATCGTCATGGGTGGATCGACCGCCTTGAGCATGTCGTAAAGGGTCAGCAGCCCCACAGACACCGCCGTCATCGCTTCCATTTCCACCCCGGTCTGGCCTGTGGTGCGACAACGACAGTGGACGACCAGGCCAGGCAGCGATGCGTCGGCGTCGATCGTCACATCCATGCCACTGAGTGGCAGGGGATGGCACAGGGGAATCAGTTCCCAGGTGCGTTTGGCCGCCTGGATCGCTGCCACCCGTGCGACCGCGAGAAGATCTCCTTTTGGTGTCTCGCCCCGCTGGATCAGGCTGAGGGTTGAGGCGTCCATGCGAATGGCTCCACGGGCATGGGCTTCGCGCTGGGTCGCCGGACGGTCCCCCACATCCACCATGTGAACCTCGCCTTGCTGGTTCAGATGACTCAGGTTTTGCGTCATTCGATCAAGGTGACAACACCGCTGTTGAGTTGGAAGCAACCCACCACCAGTTTCAGCGCACCGCTGGTTTTGGCGTCGGCCAGAACGGCGCTGCGTTGAACCAACGTGGAGGCGCTGGCCAGGGCGTTGCGCTTCACCGCTTCTTCCAGATCGCTGCTGCCGCTGATGTTCTCCCGGATGGGTTGGATCAGCCGGTCCAGGGAAGGGGTCAGCGGATTGGTGCCCATCGCTGCGGTGACGGCTCCGCAGCCGCTGTGTCCCATCACCATCAGCAGCGGCGTTTTGAGAACGCTGACGCTGTATTCAACGGAGGCAATGGCTTCGGTGAAGGCGGTGTTGCCGGCGTTGCGGATCACGAACAGCTCGCCAGGGGTGGTGTCGAACACCCAGCTCGGCGACACCCGTGAATCAGAGCAGGTGAGCACCGTGGCCCAGGGATTTTGGCTGGTGGCCAAAGCCCTAGGGGAGTGGAAGCAGCGCGGGTCGGGATTCGCCGCTCGGAGTGTCGTTTTGTTCTCCTGGTCGGCCCGTTGCCAGGCCTCGGCAAACCGGCGGTTCCCCGCCATCAGGGCCTGGAGTGGATCCTCCGGGACGCAGAACCCCTCCTCTGCCGCCTCAACAGGCTGGACACGCATCAGGGCGGCCAAGGCCAGACCGCCCGTTGTTTGGAGGAATTGACGCCGCTGAATCCCCATGCCGGCACCCTATGTGGGCCGGCTGATGGGCTGTGAGATTAACGCTCGCCGAAGGGGGCCCAGAGGGTGGCCTCGGAGCCGACAACCGGCTTAACGGCGGGTTGGATGGCAGCAGCCGGTTGGGCCGTTGCGCCTGTGTTGGCGCTGACGATGTCACGCTCAGCCAAAGGAGCCCAGAGGGCAGCGTGGCCCGCGATCACCGGCTCCACAGCGGCGACGCCCGATGACATGGTGGCGGTTTGGCTGCGCACCAGCTGGACGGCCAGGGAGCCAACGATGAAGGCTCCGAGAAAGCCGGCGGCCAGGGTGATCGGGCTGCGACCAGCGGAGATGATGCTGTTGGTCAAAACTCAAAACTCTCGTATTGATCTTCAGTATGGAAAAAATTGGTGTTGACCGCTACTGAATGGAGAAAAACTTGTCGTCGATTTAACGGTTCTTACGACTGCAAGGCCTGAATTGTCGTTTGCTTGGCCCTCAGCCGTCACCCAACCGTGGGACATGCCAAGCAACATTCCGAGGGAGAGGGCGAATCGCACGGACGTGGATGTGTAACGAGGTGAACATCTCTGATTTCCTGATTGGTCGTTGTCATCATTGACACCGTTCGCCGGCTTCGTTGATGGCCAGCACCTCTGATTCATCCAGCCATTGTTTTGCTTTCGAGCAGGATTTCATCGGCACCTGGCGTTGCATTCCCCTTTGCGTGCGCCGCAAGTTGGATCTGGCCGGTGTGAAGCTCAAGCTCAGCCACTGGTTGGCACTCACGCAGAACCAGCGGCAAGAGCTGGTGGATTGGTCGGACGCTGCAAATGCGCTCGATCAACTCCGGAAGCACCTGCGGGATCTCACCGAGGGGATGGCTGATGGTGTGGTGAAGGATTTGCCGCCGGCTGTGGACGCAGCCTGGCAGCAGCAGTCCGTTTTACCGGCAGAGATTCACAGCGCTGCGGTGGCCCGGGGTGTGGAGTTGACGCCTGAGCAATGGGCCCAGGTCACTGAGCTGGATCGTTTCGCTCTGTGCAAGCTGGTGCGGCCGGGTCATGACCACCACAATCTGGATGCTGCCTTCAGCGAAGTGCTGGGGTGAGCAGGCGCCGCAGTGCCTCCAGGTGTCCTTTCTCCTGCTCCACCGGTTTCACCACGGAGACCGCCGGCGCCACGATCACAGCGCAGGCTTTCAGTTCCGGTTGCTTGGACACCGGGCAGGCATCGTCATGCATCAGCGTGTTGGCTTCGCAAGCCTTCTCCTGAGTGAATCCCCAGTGCATCGGTAGGAACACAGTTCCGCAGCGGATGCGATCGGTGACCTTCACCGTGGCCGTAAGGTGGCCGCGGCGTGAGCTGACCGCAGCCAGCTCGCCGTTGCGCAGTTGTAGTTCCTGGGCATCGCTTGGATGAATCTCCAGCAATGGCTCAGGGTGCTGTTTCATCAGCCGCTCCACTTTCCCGGTCCGGGTCATCGTGTGCCACTGCCCCAGGTATCGACCGACGGTCAGCACCAATGGGTAGGTGTCGCAGGGGGGTTCTGCCAGGCCTAAAGGCTGGTCGGTGCTGAAACGGGCCCGTCCGCTGGGGGTCGCGAACTGATGGTTTTCGTAGAGGCGTTTGGCTGCTGTGTTGGGGATGCTGCCCATGGGATACGGCCATTGCTGAGGCCCCGCTTGCTCGAGCAGTTCGTGGCTGAGGCCACTGACGTCACAGAGGCGTCCCTGGGTGAGTCGGGTGAATTCGGCGTACACCTCGGCAGCCGAATCGAAGCGGAACTGCTCGGTGTAACCCAACCGGCGACCCACGTCCGCGAACACCTCCCAGTCCGGACGACTTTCCCCGAAGCGAAGGCGGTAGGCAGGACAGAAGGTCACACGCCGCTCGGAATTGGTCATGGTGCCGGCCTTCTCACTCCATTGGGCGGCTGGCAGCAGCAGGTGGGCGTAGTGGGACGTTTCTGAATCGGCGTAGGCCTCGCTCACCACCACCAACGGGCAGTTGCCCATGGCCTGTTTGACCCGATCCAGGTCCGGCATGCTCACCAGCGGGTTGGTGGCCGCCACCCACCAGAGATCAAGGTCACCGCGTTCCATCGCTTCCACCTGCTGCCACGCGGCAAGTCCAGGCTTGCCGGCGATTTGGCCAGCCGGGAGCTGCCAGGCCTGTTCCATCTCGGCGCGGTGCTCAGGGTTGGCCACCAAGCGATAGCCCGGCAGCAGGTGTGCCAGGCCTCCGGCTTCGCGGCCGCCCATGGCATTGGGTTGGCCGGTCAGGGAGAAGGGACCTGCCCCTTCTTTGCCGATCTGGCCGGTGAGCAGATGCAGATTGATCAGGCCTTGCACCACGGCCGTTCCTTCTCGGCGCTGGTTCACCCCCATCGACCACAAACTCAGCACCTTTTGGCGCCGGTGAAACAGAGCCGCCACGTCCCGCAGACGTTTCTCGGGGATGTTGCAGAACAGGGCAACTCGCCTGGGGGTCCAGCGGGCGGCCACGTCGAAGAACGCGTCGTAGTTCTCGGTGTGGTCGTCGATGAAGACCGGATCCTGGCCGTTGTCCCGCAGCACCAGGTGGGCGATGCCATGCAGCAGGGCAAGGTCGCTGCCGGGTGCAATCGGCAAGTGAATATCAGCCGCTTTGGCGGTGTCGGTGCGGCGTGGGTCCACCACCACGATCTTGACGCTGCCGGGGTTCTTGTGTTTCCGCTTCAGCAGCCGCTGGAACAGCACCGGGTGGCATTCGGCGGTGTTGGTGCCGATCAGAAAGGCCACCGTGCAGTGATCCAGATCGTCGTAGCTGCAGGGGGGGCCATCGGAACCCAGGCTCCGGGTGTAGCCGGCCACCGCTGAGCTCATGCACAGCCGCGAGTTGGCATCGAAATTGTTGGTGCCCAGGGCGCCTTTCAGCAGTTTCTGGGCCAGGTAGTAATCCTCGGTGTGGAACTGCCCGGAGCCGTACATGGCGATGCCATCGGCATTGCCGCGGCGGGCCACGCTCGCCTTGATCTGTCGGGTGATTTTGTCGAGGGCGTCGTCCCAGCTGATCGGTGCAAAGTCGTCCGTGAGCTTGCTGCGGAACAACGGTTGTCGCAGTCGACCCCTGGCCAGGGTCTCGCCGACGGTGGCCCCCTTGATGCACACCTGGCCAAGGCTGGAGGGGTGCTTCCGGTCGCCGCGGGCGGTCCACATCGGGTTGCCTTCTGCATCCCGCTTTACGGCTTGACCCTTCACGGCCGGAGGCAGCAGCTCAAGACCGCAGCCCACACCGCAGTAGGGGCACTGGCTGCGAACACTGCGGGGGCCGTCAGACATCAGGGCTTACGAAAGAGAAAAGCCCGAAGCCAAAGCTCCGGGCCGTGATGCAGCACCACTGCGCTGCGTGGACACCACGATCAGGCGGTTTCGCCTTCATGCAGTTCCGCGAAGGATCCCTTTGGTTCCTTGAGGAAGAAGAAGCAGAAGAAGGCCACGATCAGACCGGCCACGCCCAGGATCTGGAAGAAGGCGCTGTTGGAAGCCGCGATCACCTCGGGGGTGGGTTCGCCGCCGCCGCCTATCCACATCGGCAGGAGGCTGAAGATGGTCAGGTAGGTCACAGCACCAACGTTGCCGTAGGCACCCACCAGGCCGGCCACCTGACCGGTGACACGACGTTTGACCAGGGGCACCAGCGCGAAGGTGGCGCCTTCTCCGGACTGCACGAAGAAGGAGGCGAGCATGGTGATCACCACAGCAACTGCGATGCCGGTGGAGCCGGTGAAGGTGCCCGGCTTGATCATGCTCATCACCAGATAGCCCACGCCGAGACCGGCGGTGAGGAAGCCCATGGTGTTCTTGCGGCTGCCGACGCGGTCGGAGATCAGACCACCGGCAGGGCGGGCGACCAGGTTCACGAAAGCGAAGCAGGAGGCCAGGATTCCGGCGGTGGCCTTCGGCAGATCGAAGGTGGTTTCAAAGAAGGTGGGCAGCATCGAAACCACGGCCAGTTCGGAGCCGAAGTTCACGATGTAGGTGAGCTCGAGGATCGCCACCTGGCGGAACTCGTAGCGGTCTTCCTTGGGGTAGACCTTGTTGCCGAGGATCAGGTCGCGGTTGGTGCGAATGATTCCCCAGGTCTGGAAAGCAAACCAGACGGCAACAGCCCCGAGAGCCAGTGGGTAGGTGGACGAAGTAAGGAAGCCCACCTTGCCGAGACGCCAGCAGAGCACGCAGAGGATGGCTGCGAAGGGCACGTTCATGCCGAGTAGACCCCAGAAGTCGCGCATGGAGGTGACTTCCAGGCCTGCGGTTTTCTCAGGGCGCTGATACGTCTTGCCGGGGGGGGTGTCGGTGACGTTGAAGAAGTAGAAAAAGCCGTAAACGGCGGAGACGATGCCAGTGAGGGCGATGGCACCTCGCCAGTTCAGAACAGCGCCGGTGGGCAGTTCGAAACCGCCGGAGAAGGAGAGGAAGCCAGCGAGGGCCACCATCGTGAGAGCGGAGAAGGCGGAGCCGAAGTTGCCCCAGCCGCCATAGATACCTTCAGCCAGGCCGATTTCCTTGGGCGGGAACCACTCGGCCACCATGCGGATGCCGATCACGAAGCCGGCGCCAACGATGGAGAGCAGCAGACGGGCCACCACCAGCTGATTGAAGTCCTGAGCGGAGGCAAACAGCAGGCAAGGAATCGCTGAGAAAACCAGGATCGAGGAGTAGGTGATCCGGGGTCCGAACTTGTCCAGCAGCATGCCGATCAGCACGCGAGCAGGAATGGTGAGGGCCACGTTGCAGATGGCCACGGTCCGGATCTGACCAACGGTCAGTCCCAGGTCTGCTTTCACGGTGGTGGCCAGAGGGGCCAGATTGAACCAGACCACAAAGGTCAGGAAGAAGGCGATCCAGGTGAGGTGAAGGGTTCGGTACCTGCCCTGGAACGACCAGAGGTCGCCAAGCATTGAGAGGAGAAATGTTGAAACCGCGGGCTTCAAAACGAAAGGGTGCCCGGGGGTGGCGAAACGGTCGAAAAAAATCCGTTAACTCGGGCAGTTAATCAATCAACAGGGAACGACTTCGTTGGAATTGCTACCAATGGAGGGGTTTGTGTGATCAGCGGAACATCGCTTGGGCTTATCCGATTGATCAGCATCCGCGTTCAGTTTTTGCTTGGTAGCGGTTGTCACCGCGGGGAATGGGTTTTGCTGGAGTGGAATCTATGGATGCTGGAGATCGGTGCGCGTTGATGTTGTGTGCCTGCTTGTTCAGCGGTGGAGAGAGCCAGCGCATGGGTCAGGACAAAGCTCTGCTGCCGCACCCCAGTGGAGGGCTCTGGCTAACCGCCCTGGTGGATCAGGTGAGACTTCTCGGCTTGCCGTTGCAGGTGGTCAGCCGTCATCCAGCCCATGGGGATCAACTGGCTGGTCGCCCCGGCGTTACCGTTGTGCAGGAGCCACCGCCCTGGCAGGGGCCGCTTCAGGCTCTCGGCCGCGTGTTGCCTGGCATCCCTGCTGAAGCTCTGCTGGTGCTGCCAGTCGACATGCCTCGGCTCAGCGCTGCTGTTCTTCAGCAGTTGATCAACGCCTGGTATGAGAAGCCTGATCAGATCGCCGTTGCCCAGGATGGGAAGCGCCTGCAGCCATTGCTGGCGGTGATTCCAACGGGAGAACCGTTTCAAACCAGGCTCGCTGAGCAGTTGGCCCGCGGTGAACGGCGTTGGATGGCTTGGTTGGCGTCGGTGCCCCATCGGCCGGTGGTGCTGCCGTCTCAGGCCTTGCTGAATGCCAACCGTCCGGAGGATCTGGCAGCGTTGATGGCATGACACCAGCTTCAGCGCTTGTCGATCAGCGGTCGCGGCCTTTGAGAGTGCTTCGGTTGTCGTTGACGGCCCGCTGCAACCTGGCCTGTCCTTACTGCTGTCCGGATCTTGAGGATCCGCCGGATTTGCTCAGGCTCGAGCAGCAGCTGTGCCTGATTCGTGTTGCCTGCCGGCTGGGGATTCACACCCTGCGGCTCACCGGTGGCGAGCCGTTGCTCAGTGCTCGGCTTCTCCCCCTGTTGCAGGCAATCGCGGCAGCACGGGCAACGCCTGGCGATCCACTCCAGGGTCTTCAGCAGGTGGCCCTCACCACCAATGGGACCTTGCTGAGCGACCAGCGAGCTCGCGAGCTCAGGCAGGCCGGTTTGGATCGCATCACCGTGAGCCTTGATGGCGTGGATGGGGCAGTGGTGGCGCGGATGGCAGGACGACCAACTGCCACAGCGGGGGAGTCATTGGTGCAGAAGGTGCTCGGTGGATTGGCTTCGGCTCGTTCCGCTGGTTTTGACCCTTTGGCGGGGGAACTCAAGCTCAATGCCGTGATCCAACGGGGGGTGAATGAGGATCAGCTTCTGCCTCTGGCGGATCTGGCTCGTGATCAAGGTGTGGAATTGCGCCTGATTGAGTACATGGATGTAGGCAACCGCAATCAGTGGAGGCCGGATCAGGTGCTGTCAGCGGCGGAGATGGTGACGCGGATCAGGGCACGGTGGCCGCTTCAGGCAGTTGGCCGACCCACCGGCGGAACAGCTCAGCGTTGGCGTTACGTCGATGGTGGTGGACATCTCGGCGTGATCGCCTCGATCAGCGAGCCATTTTGCGGCGATTGCAATCGACTGCGGGTCACAGCTAATGGACAGGCGTTCCGCTGCCTCTTCGCGTCGGTGGGGACTGATCTGAAACCCGCTCTGCACTGTGAGGCGGAATTGCTGCGGCTGGTTGCTGATCTCTGGCGGCGCCGTGACGACCGTTACAGCGAGGAGCGCCAGCGGATGACCGGTTCCATGCCCCATGCCGAAATGGCTTATCTCGGTGGTTGAACCGTTGCCATCGTCACCGTTTTGCTCGGATAACCCCAGTACAACCATCTCAGAGCTCGGGCTTTGCCACGCCCCAGGAGATGTTTGAACTGCTGGCCTACGAACGCTTCCGCGACACACCAGCGGTGCGTTTTTTCGACGTCACGGTGGACACCTCCAATGCCCGCGATCTGGTGATCCACAGTGGTCCGGCGGTCAGCCCTCCCAACGATGCAGCCAGTGGGGCCTGGCAGTTCTATCTCCATCCGCACCAGGAAGACAATCTTCTGGCCGCCAGTGGTGGGCGAACGTTCTACCTCGTCAACCTGGCCTGGGATCAGCCGTTCCACATCGTGCGTCTCGACAGTGGCGGCGACATCCTGCGCATTCCACCCGGCACGTTTCACAGGTCGGTGTCGGATCCCGATGGCTCGGTGGTTCTCAACCAGGCGGTCCGGGAGGAAGGGGTGTCGTTGGTGCAGGAATTCCGCGTCTACAACAGTGCACGCATTCCAGCGCTGTTGGCGGTCACCTCGATTCAGGCTCCGCCACCCCGTCTCCATGGTGTCGAGCCGCTGCTTCAGGCGGCCTGAACCATGGTTTGGCTGGACGAGGCGACCGGTCGGGGTTCGACATCTGCGTCAATGGTCCAGCTGAGGTGGCTTGTTGTTGCTGGGGGTCCTGTAAAGCTTCCCTGAACCGCAGCACTGAGATCCGGTTTGGAGGAACTGGCGAGCACGATGTATCGCGAGCTGATTTCACCACCAGCACTGGGATCAAAACCGCGCCAGCCGGCACCTGGCAGATAAATCTCGGTCCAGGCGTGCAGGTTGTAGGTCTCAGGTGCTGGTTCGGCCAGGTGGTAACCACTCACAAACCGAGCCGGCAGCCCCACGCTGCGGCAGCACTCCATCATCAGCATCGCCAGATCACGGCATGAGCCCACACGCTCCCGCAGAGTCCGGCCTGCTGGCCAGGCTGGGCCCACATGGCGCTGGGTGTACTTGACCCGGTCCTGGATCATCTCCATCAGTTGCTGGAGAAAAGGCAGCACCTGCTGATTGCTTCCCATCAGAGCGTCCTGCGCCAGTTCCACAGCGGAGGGGTCGTGTTGACCGTTGGGCAGCCACCCTTCCAGAGCCCCCAGCAGGTCGTGGTTCAGCAGACCGCGCGGATAGGGAAGCGAGGGTTCAAGTCCGTTGAAACACGTGAGCAGCGGTGCGGCTTGCCGGGTTTCCACCAAGCTCCTGGCTTCGAGCTGCAGCAAATCGGTGCAACCTCGGAAGCGCACGCGTTCGATCGCATCGCCACTGGCGGCCAACAGCTCATGGCTGTGGAAGGGTTCCGGTGTGATCTGCAGTGTGTGGTGGATCAGCCGTTGATGACCCTGGGCCCGGGGCCGCAGACAGAGGCGGTGTTCTCCGAGCTGCACCGGAGCCTCGTAGCGGTACGTGAGGCAATGGGTCAGCTCAGCGCGCATGACGGGTCGGTGGGGATGGAGCCCAGGTCGGTGGTGGTGAAGTAGCAGCGGTGGATGAGGCCATGCATCCTGTTCAGATCGCTTTGCAGTTGATCGATGGCCTCATGCAGTCCACGTTCGATCAGAGCGTCAATGCGGACGTAGCTCCATTGGGCCAGCAACTGACCGCCCAGGCATTCCAGGTCATCCGGTGGGCCGGCGTGGGGTTTCGTCTGAATGCGTTGCAGCGTCTCGTTGATCTGTTGCAGGCAGAAGCGAACCGAACGGGGAAAGATCTGATCCAGGAGCAGGAATCGTGCCACTGATGCTGGTGTGATCGCCTGCTGCACGCTCTGGCGATACATCTGATAAGCCCCAGCTGTTCGAAGCAGTGAGATCCACTGCAATTCATCGAGAACGCCGCCCACCTCCGTTGGCGTTGGCAACAGCAGGAAGTACTTCACATCGAGGATGCGGGAGGTTTTGTCCGCCCGTTCGATCAGCTGTCCCAGCTGGCTGAACAGCCAGGCTTGATCACGACTGAGGGTCACGTCTGTGATGCCGTAGAAGAGCTGACATCCGCGTCGGATGCTGCGCAGCTGTTCTTGATCCGGCTCCTGCCAGAGCGCCTCACCGTCTTGAACGTTCCAATAGAGGTCATTGAGCTGCTCCCACATTTCCGTGGTGATCACATCGCGGATTTGGCGAGCGTTCTCACGGGCGTTGGCGATGCAACTCACGATGCTGTTGGGGTTGTCGCGATCCAGCAGCAAAAAGCTGACGACGTCCCGTGGTGTGCCCTGAGGATAGGCCTCGTCAAAACGCTTGCGGTCCCCATTGGCATCCACTAGCGGAAGCCAGGGCTCAGCGCTGCCCGGGGGGCAATCCAGGGCCATTGCTTCGCTCACTTCCAGAAACCGGGAGATGTTTTCGGCCCGCTCGACATACCGGTTGATCCAGTACAGCGAATCGGCCACACGGCTCAGCACGGCACGAGCTCCTGATTGTCAGCCGTTACAGCGCTGTCGCTGACCACCCAGGTGTCCTTGCAGCCGCCCCCCTGGGAGGAGTTCACCACAAGGGAACCGCGTTTCAGGGCTACACGAGTCAAGCCGCCGGGGCTGACCCAGTCGCTCTTACCCCGGAGCACGTAGGGGCGCAGATCCACATGGCAGGGGTACAGCTCCCCTTCGCTGAGGGATGGAACTGTGGATAACTGCAGCGTGGGCTGGGCGATGAAATTGCGCGGGTGAGCTTTGATCTTCACCGCGAAGCTCTCAATCTCCTCAGAGCTGGCGTGGGGCCCGATCAACATTCCGTAGCCGCCTGCCTCGGCGACTGATTTCACCACCAGTTTGTTGAGATGTTCGAGCACATAACGGCGGTCGTCGTCCCTTGAGCAGAGATAGGTGGGGACGTTGTCGATGATCGGTTCTTCGTTGAGGTAGTAACGGATCATGGCCGGCACGTAGGCATAGATCAGCTTGTCGTCGGCGACACCGCCCCCAGGGGCGTTGGCGATGGCCACCCGACCGGAGCGCATGGCATCGATGAGGCCAGGGACACCAAGCATCGAATCGCGTCGGAACACGTTCGGATCGAGGAAATCGTCATCGATGCGCCTGTAGATCACATCCACAGGTTCCCGACCGGCCGTGCTGCGCATCCAGACGCGTCCGTCCTCACAGATCAGATCGCGGCCTTCCACCAGGGCAATGCCCATCTGCTGGGCCAGATAGCTGTGCTCGAAGTAGGCGCTGTTGAACACGCCGGGGGTGAGCAGCACCACCCGTGGAGCATCACTCCAAGGGGCCAGATCCTGCAACGTGCGCAAGAGATGGGAGGGGTAATCGTCGATAGGCTGCACGGTTCGCCCTTGGAACAGGCTGGGGAACAACCGCTTCATCACCCGACGGTTCTCAAGGAAATAAGCCACGCCGGAGGGGCAGCGCAGGTTGTCCTCCAGAACCCTCCAGGTGCCGTCGCCATCGCGGATCAGATCTACTCCTGAGATGTGGCACCAGCGGTTGAGCGGCACGGCGATGTCTTGCATCTGGGGCCGCCAGCCCTGGGAGCTCTCCACATCCTCACGGGGGATCACGCCATCGTTGAGGATCCGTTGGGGTCCATAAACGTCCGCCAGAAACTGATCAATAGCCTCCAGGCGTTGCACCAATCCGCGTTCCAGATTGGACCATTCCTGACGGTGAATGAGTCTTGGCAGTGGATCGAAGGGAAGGATCCGCTCTCCGCCATGCAGACCTGATCCGTTGAGTCGGAAGGTGGCGCCAAGGCGTCGCAACAGATTGCTCGCTGATGCATGACTGCGATTCAGTTCCGCCAGCCCCATGGCTCCAAGAGAGGACAGCAGCGGCTCCAGATCAGCGCGGGGAGCGGACTGTTCACGGCAAAAATATTCGTCGTACCCATGGGTTGGTCGGTACTCGGTGAACATTGCCTGAACGATGAATAGGCGCATCCAAAAACTCGATCAGGGCCCCGCGGGTTGTGATTGCTACACATTTCGAGATTGAAGGCATCAGTGCACTGACAGCCTGTGATTTGGGTAGCGCCAGCGACTTCTTATCCGTGAATGCAAGCTCGCGAACACCGCGATTTGCTTGTCTGAGATCTGCTGAAGAGGAGATTCGCTTTGGATGACAATCTCTGGGCTGGACTGATCTTTGCCCTCGGTGCTGCGGTGACCCTGGCAACGGTGGCGATGATCATTCAGGGCCATCTGCACTGGCGTGATCGGGGGTCGGTCGATGCTCGTTGACGCCGCACCATTTCTGGCGCCTGGCATCGCCTGGGCCCTGGTTGTATTGTTTTCCGTGCTGTGGATCGCCCTGGGGATCGTCTGGGGCCGCCGCGGTAAAGGAGATGCCGACGACTACATGCTGGCCGGACGCAACATCGGGTTGGCGTTGAGCACGGCCACGCTGATGGCCTCCTGGGTGACAGGAAACACCACACTGCTGGCTCCGGAATTCGGCTACAGGACTGGTCTTTGGGGCATGTTCAGTTATGCCCTGGCCGGTCTGGGCTTGATCCTGTTCGCGCCGCTGGCCGTGCGGATCAAGCAGCTGATGCCGTATGGCCGCACCAGTGGTGATTTCATCCGGTTGCGTTACGGGCGCCTGGCGTGGTGGGTGTTCATGGTGATCACCGCTGTGTACACCCTCGGTTTTCTGATGACCCAGGCCATGGGGGCCGGTCTGTTGCTTCAGGCGCTCTCCGGCTTCGATTACCACGTGGGCATGGTGGTGGTGATCGGCGTCGCCACCGTCTATACCCTGTTCGGCGGCATGCGGGCCGTGATCGGAACCGAT
The DNA here is from genome assembly GCF_014280195.1 of Synechococcus sp. A15-24. Taxonomy (NCBI): domain Bacteria; kingdom Bacillati; phylum Cyanobacteriota; class Cyanophyceae; order Synechococcales; family Synechococcaceae; genus Synechococcus; species Synechococcus sp. A15-24. The sequence continues at coordinate 2,231,797 of NZ_CP047960.1, read as the reverse complement.
TTCATTCAGTCGCTGCTGATCATGGTGTTGCTGGCGGTGGTGGCGGTGCTGGCGTTCCGTCAGTTCCCGATGCCGGAGGTGCATGCCCGCTTGATCAGTGCGCACCCTGACCGGCTGGATCTCTTGCTTCCGGCTGGTCTGCTGATCGCCTGGAATTCCGCTCTGTTCTCGATGGGTGAGGTCTTTCACAACAACATCTGGTGGTCGCGGGTGTTCGCTAGCCGGCGCAGTGTGGTGATGACCTCGTTTGTCTTGGGGGGATTGGCCTGGATGAGTGTCCCCCTGGTGACGGGATCGATCGGACTGGTTGCGCTCGCCAGGGACCTGCCGCTGGAGCAGGTGAACATGGTGTTCCCTGTGATGGCAGCGGATCTGCTCGGCGCGGGTGGGGCGGCACTGGTGTTTGTGGTGGTCTTCGCGTCACTCACTTCCACCCTGGATTCGCTGTTGGCGTCCACGGCGGATCTGCTGGCGGAAGACGTCTATTTCCGTCTGCTGCGCCCCCAGGCGAGCGATGCACAGCTCAAGCAGGCGGCCAGGCAGATGGTGGTTGGCCTGGCTGTGCTCACCCTGGCCCTGTCCTGGCCGCGGCTGGATTCGTTGGCGTCGGTGCTGTTCTTCACCGGAGCGTTGGTGGCCTCCACGGTCTGGCCTGTGGCTTGCGGTCTCTACTGGTCTTCTGCCAATCGTTGGGCAGCGATCGTCGCCATGGCAGCCGGCAGTGCCGTGGGACTGTCGGCCTACGTTCTGATTGCTCCCTATTGCGCGGCGGTGTTCTCCGCAGCCGTTTCGGCTGTCGTGATGGTGGTGGGCAGCCGCTGGCAGCCGGAAGGGTTTGATTTCAATCTTTTGCAAGAGGAGGTGTGAACGCCATGGCCAATGCGTTGCTGTTCACGGTTCTGGTGGATCAACACTGGTTCGGTCTGGTCCTGGTGGGAAGCCAGGTGGCGCTCGTCTGTTCTGTGCTCGCGTTGCTGGTGATTTGGTGGTTCGAATGGCGCAATGGACGCGTCTGGTGAATGTTCAAGCTGAACAATTTGTGGCGGATTTAGTATTCAGTCGAACTATTTTCTAGAAATTTGTATAAAGAACTTCTTTGAAGCTGGCCAGGGGTGTTGGTGCGTTGTTAGCGAAGGATGATGTGATTCATGGCACATCACGCGATCTGGCAAATCGGGTGTTGATGCAACTGCTTATGGCACAACCCCGCACAGCCGTGATCGAGGAAGCTTCGGCGCCGCTCCGCTTCCAGCCGATGGGTCCTGATGTGTTCGGCAACAATCAGCCGCAGGAGCTTTTGGCCGCAATCGCTGAAGACGGCGAGCCGTTGGTGGATCTCGTCGATCAACACGTGGTGTCGATTCAGGCATTTCGCGCTGAAACCCTGCTCCAGCTGTTTCGACTGGCGGCGAAATTCGAAAGCAACCCAGACCGTTACTGCCGGCACAACACGCCGCTCACCGGCAAGATCCTGATCAACGCGTTCTACGAGCCCAGCACGCGCACACGCCTCTCCTTCGACAGCGCCTGGCATCGTCTTGGCGGTGATTCCATCAACATCACCGATCGCAGCACCACCGGCATCGCCAAGGGGGAGTCGCTCGAGGACGTGGCGCACATGTTCAACAACTACGGCGACTGTGTGGTGCTTCGCGACAGCAATCCGGAGGCCGTGTACGCCATGAGTTCCACCCTGCGGATTCCGATCATCAATGCCGGTAACGGCATTGATGAGCATCCGACACAGGCGATGGCGGATCTCTACACGATGTTCAAATGGCGTCCAAGCCTTGCTTCGAAAGAGGTCTCCCCGGAGGATCGGATCCGCATCGGGGTGATCGGCTTGCCGTCGCGGATGCGCACCGTGCGCTCGCTGCTGCGGATCCTCAGCAAATTCCCCCAGATCCTGGAGGAGGTGGTGGTGATTCATGCGCCCGAGGTGGAGTCTGAAGCGCCTTTGTTCGATCCAGGCCAGCTGGAGGAACTGGAAGCAAGCGGGATGTCCATCCGCTGCAGTTCAGATCTGGCTGCTGAGATTCCCGATCTGGATGTCGTTTACATCAATGCGATTGCCTGGGTTGGCGACAGCTACGAGGTGCACGGCGGTGGATTTCGTCTCACCCGGGATCTGCCGTTCAAGCCGGAGGCGATCGTGCTGCATCCCTTGGCCCGGGGTTCCGAGCTGAGCACCTGTCTTGATGAGACGCCGCACAACTGGTATTTCAGCCAGGCGCGTGGGGCGGTGTTTCTGCGCATGGCACTGCTCACTTGCATGGTGAACCGTGCCGAGCGAGTGATGGATGTGATCTGAGGCGAACTGATGTGCGGAATCGGAGGTGTGTTTCTGGCGGATCGTCATCAGACGTTGGATCGCCAGCTGTTGGTCAACATGGCGGCCATCCAGTCCCATCGCGGACCGGATGGTTTCGGTGTGGAATGCCTCGACGCAGCCGGTGTCGGCTTCTGTCATGCCCGCTTGTCGATCATTGATTTGAACGAATCCCGGGCACGTCAGCCGTTTCTCAGCAACGACCGTCAGGTGCTGATGGCGCACAACGGCGAGTTCTACGACTTTCAGCGCATCCGAGCTGATCTCACCGCCCAGGGGGTGCGTTTCTCCTCGAAGAGTGATTCCGAGATTTTGCTGCGCCTGTATCAACGGCAGGGTCTCGAGTCCACGTTGCCTTTGCTGCGGGGGGAATTCGCCTTTGCGCTGTTTGATGCGGCGGATGACTGTCTCTATTTGGTGAGGGATCGCTTCGGCATCAAGCCCCAGTACTGGACGATGACGCCGGAGGGGTTGGTGTTCGGCTCCGAGTTGAAGGTGCTGTTTGCTCACCCGGCCGTGGAGCGACGTTTCACGTCGGAGGGTCTTTTTCATCAGTTGATGCAGACCATGGTCCCGGGAACTACCGCCTTCGCCGGGGTGCACCAGGTTCAGCCCGGTCATGTGCTGAAGGTGCAGCGCAGGGGTGACCGGCTGGAGGTGTCGAAGTCGACCTACTGGGATGTCGATTTTCCACGTTTGGATCAGCGGGACAGCACCCTCACGGAGGCTGATCACATCGCCAATGTTCGTGCTGCTTTGCTGGAAGCGGTGGAGATGCGGATGGTGGCCGACGTGCCCGTGGGTTGTTACCTCTCAGGCGGCATCGACAGTTGTTCGATCCTCGGTCTTGCGTCGGCGGTGAGTCAGGGTCCCGTCAAGGCCTTCACGATCGGCTTCGATGATGCGCGCTACGACGAAACACCCATTGCTGCCGAGATGGCGGAGGCCACCGGTGCCGAGCAGGACGTCATGCGTCTGTCGGGTCGTGAGTTGTACGGCCACATGGAACAAACGCTCTGGCACACCGAGCGCACGATTTACAACACCTTGGCTGTGGCCAAATACTTGATGAGTCGCCATGTCAACAGTGTCGACTACAAAGTCGTGATGACCGGGGAAGGGTCAGACGAGCTGTTTGGTGGCTATCCCGCGTTTCGGCGTGACATGTTCCTCCATGGTCTGGAGGCACTGCCGCAGAACGATCGCCAGGATTGGGAGTCTCTGCTGCAGACCAACAATTCGCTGGTGCAGGGAGCGATGCTGGCGGCCGATCAGGTGGATGATCCCGATCTTGATGCCGTGGTGGGCTTCACCCCCAGCTGTCTGCAGCCTTGGCTGGCCTGCGCGCCGCTGGTGCCGGATCTGCTGGCTGACGAGCACCGTCAGGCGTTGGTGGAGTACTCGCCAGGTAAGGCCATTGCTGAGCAGTTGAATCCCCAGCAACTCGATGGTCGCCATGCCCTCGACAAGGCTCAGTACGTCTGGATCAAAACGATGTTGGAAGGCCAGATCCTCACCTGGGGAGGTGATCGCGTCGACATGGCCAACTCCATGGAGGCACGGCCGGCTTTCCTGGATCACCATCTGGCGGCCGCGGCGGTTCAGGTGCCTCCAGAGCTGCGGATCAAGGGGAAAACTGAGAAATATGTGCTGCGGGAGGCCATGGCGGGCCTACTGCCGGAGGTGCTCTACAAGCGCGAAAAATTTGCCTTCATGGCGCCCCCGGCCCACACGGAGCCCGAGAAGTGGGCGCAGATGAAGCAGTTGGCTGATGATTACCTGAGTGATGAAGCGATTGATGCGGCTGGGTTGTTGAGCAAAGAGGGCGTTAGTGCCTTGTTTGCGCGCCACGACGACCCTGCCACTACCGACGCCGAGCGGGTTCAGATGGACGCCGTCATCAACCACCTCCTGGGTGTCCAGATGCTGCATCGGATGTTTGTAGCGGCCGATGTGCCAGCCCAGGCTCGCGAGCAGGCTGATCGCCTCGGGTGGCGGGTGCTGATGCCCGTTTGAATTCTTTGGTGAGGGTTAAAACGTCGCATTGACGACAGGCCGTTTGGGTCGCTGCGGCGATGGTGAAAAGATCTTTTGATCTGAAGGCCACTGCATTGCCGTCCCTCCTGACCACATGCCAGGTCACTGCTCGGTCGAACGCACAGGTGGGCATTCGACCCAACCGTGAGCGTCTGATGCAATCCTTGGCTGAAATGGCTGCCATTGGGCTGCAGCCCGATGGCAGCGTCTGTCGACGGGGTTTCTCGACTGAGGACGTTGCGGGACGTGCCTTGCTGGCCCGATGGATGAACGAGGCTGGTCTTCAGGTTCGGATCGATACGGTGGGCAACCTGATCGGTCGGCTTCAGGGGTTGGATCCGGATCGCCCAGCACTGATGACCGGTTCCCACCTCGACACCGTTCCCACCGGTGGGCGCTTTGACGGTGTGTTGGGGGTTCTGGCAGGTCTTGAAGTCTGTCGCTCCTTGCAGGACAACAGCATTTGTCTTCAGCACGATCTCGAGTTGATCGCCTTCGCCGATGAGGAATCGACGATGGTTGGGTGCAAGGGCATGGCCGGAACGGCTTCCTGTGACCCCAAGGCCTATGCCACCAGCAATCGGGAACCGATCGAGGACAATCTCGCTCGTATCGGTGGCCACTGGCCATCGTTGGCCTCAGCGCGTCGGGCGGACGATGCGTGTGCTGCTTTTCTTGAGCTTCATGTGGAACAGGGAGGCGTGCTCGAGCAACGCGGTGACGACATCGGTGTGGTGGAGGGCGTTGTGGGACAACGCCGTTTCAGCATCCAGGTGGATGGTCAGCCGAACCACGCCGGCACCACGCCGATGACCCTGCGGCAGGACGCTCTGGTGGCGGCGTCTCGGATCGTGCTGGCAGTGGAGACGATGGCACGACAGCACCCGGGCGATCCCGTTGCCACAGTTGGTCGACTCGAGGTCTGGCCCAACGCCGCCAATGTGGTGCCGGGCTCAGTGGCACTGACCGTTGACCTTCGGGATGTGAACTCAGTTGTGCTCGATCAGTTGGTGGCTGAGTTGATGCAGCAGGTGGAGCGAATCGGTGCCGAAACCGGATGCCCAATCCAGTTGGAACCGCAATTTGAGGTGGAACCCACAGCTGCAGCGGATGGAGTGATGGCAGCGATCGTCTCTGCTGCAGAGGATCTGGGGTTGTCGCATAGCCACCTCCCCAGCCGTGCCAGTCACGATGCTCAGGAGATCGGGCGTCGCTGGCCGATGGGAATGATCTTCGTCCCCAGCCGTGGTGGGCTCAGCCACTCAGCCAAGGAATTCACCAGTGACGAGCAGTGCTGGGCTGGGGCTGCCGTCTTGCTGGGGACGCTGCAGCGTTTGGATCTCGAGCTGTCTTGACCTTTTCAATCCTGGCGCGAGATCCCAACAACGGTCGTTTCGGCGTTGCCGTAGCGACCTGTCACCTGGCCGTGGGCTCCACTGTTCCCCACATCCGATCTGGAGTTGGTGCCGTCGCAACCCAAGCTCACACCAATCCTTATCTGGGAATTTGCGGACTGGAGCGTCTTGAACAGCATGCGGATGCGCAGGATGTGCTGAACAGCCTTCTGCTGGATGACCCCCAACGGGATTGGCGCCAGTTCCATCTGATCGATCTTGATGGGCGCACGGCTTGCTGGACTGGAGTTGAGTGCGGCGGATGGGCCGGTCATCGGCATCATCCCAACCTTTCGGTTGCGGGTAACTGCCTGGCTGGCGAAGTGGTGCTGGAGGCGATGGAACAGACGTTTCTCACCAGTGATCCCAACTGGAAACTGGGCCATCGTTTGATGACTGCCCTGCTGGCAGGAGAGCAGGCTGGTGGCGACCAACGTTCACCAAGCTGCACCTCCGCCGCTCTGCAGGTGAGCGGCGAAGCGGCATTTCCATTGCTGGACCTTCGCGTTGACTACCGTGCCGGTGCTGTCGAGGAGCTGATGGAGCTCTACGAACGCAGCCAGGATCGATGGGCTCAGCAGTGGCGCGATGAACTGCTGGAATTGCCCATGCTCAACCGGCTTGTCGCCTGAAGAAGCGGTTTTCAGCGCAGGTAGCTGACACCCCGGTAGGTGAGCTGAACCCGGGCCTGACGCACATCAGCCTGGCGGGCTTGATACACGTTGCGGCGGTAGGTGAGTTGCACGCTCTGCTGTTGAGCAGCGTCTTTGACCTGCTGGTAGGCGTGACCTCTGTAGAGAAGAGTCGTCATGGTGGTTCCTCGAAGCAAGCTCAGGTCCCCGTTCCATGGCCTGAGTCGAACTGCGCCTTACCGAGAGAGGCAAGGTGAACGTCTGTAGCAGTTGCTACAAATTAATTATGCAGAGACGGAATTCTTGAATGTCGTTCATGGTGATACCAACTTGACTTTTCTATTGAATTGGTGAATAAGAAAACCTTGCGGTGTCCTCTGCATTACAGCAACAGATAGCGCTGGGCCAGGGGCAGCACCTCAGCGGGCTCGCAGGTGAGCAGTTCACCGTCGGCGAACACCTCATAGGTCTGCGGGTCCACGCTCACCTTGGGCAGCGCTGCATTCAGCTTGAGGGCGCTCTTGCCCACGCTGCGGGTGTCCTTCACCGCCATGCAAGTGCGGTCAAGCCTGAGTTTTGATTGGATGTCGGCATCCATCGCCGCTTCGCTCACGAAGGTGAGACAACTGGGGGCGAGGGCTTTGCCGAAGGCGCCGAACATCGGCCGGCCGTGCACGGGGCCGGGGGTTGGGATCGAGGCGTTCGCATCGCCCATCTGGGCCCAGACGATCGAACCGCCCTTCACCACTAGTTCCGGGCGAATGCCGAAGAAGCCCGGCTTCCACAGCACGAGATCGGCGAGCTTGCCGGTTTCGATCGAGCCCACCTCGCTGCTGATGCCATGGGCAAGAGCGGGGTTGATTGTCACCTTGGCGATGTAGCGCTTCAGCCGATGGTTGTCATTGCGGTTGGAGTCTTCCGGCAGTGCACCGCGCTGCACCTTCATCTTGTGGGCGGTCTGGAAGGTGCGGGTGATCACTTCGCCCACGCGCCCCATGGCCTGGGAGTCGCTGGCGATGATCGAGAAGGCGCCCAGGTCGTGAAGGATGTCTTCGGCGGCGATCGTTTCGCGGCGAATCCGCGATTCGGCAAAAGCCACGTCTTCCGGGATCTTCGGATCGAGGTGGTGGCACACCATCAGCATGTCGAGGTGCTCCTCAAGCGTGTTGCGGGTGTAGGGCCGGGTGGGGTTGGTGCTGCTTGGCAGCACATTCGCTTTGCCGCAGATCTTGATGATGTCCGGTGCATGGCCGCCGCCGGCACCTTCGGTGTGGAAGGTGTGAATGGTGCGTCCCTTGATGGCGGCGATCGTGTCTTCCACGAAGCCGGCTTCATTCAAGGTGTCGGTGTGGATGCACACCTGCACATCCATCCGGTCGGCCACCGACAGGCAGGCATCGATCGTTGCCGGTGTGGTGCCCCAGTCTTCATGCAGCTTCAAGCCGCAGGCGCCGGCGCGCACCTGTTCTTCCAGGGCTTCAGGGGTGCTGGCGTTGCCCTTGCCGAAGAAGCCCAGATTCACCGGCAGGCCTTCCGCTGCCTGGAGCATTCGCCCGATGTGGAAGGCGCCGGGGGTGCAGGTGGTGGCGTTGGTGCCGGTGGCTGGTCCGGTGCCGCCTCCCATCAGGGTGGTGACGCCACTGGCCAGAGCTGTTTCGATCTGCTGGGGGCAGATGAAGTGGATGTGGGTGTCGATGCCACCGGCCGTGAGGATGTGACCTTCCCCAGCGATCGCCTCGGTGCCGGGGCCCACCACGATGGTCACCCCTTCCTGGGTGTCGGGGTTGCCGGCTTTGCCGATGCCCACGATCCGGCCGTCTTTCAGTCCGACATCGGCTTTGACGATGCCCCACCAATCCAGGATCAGAGCATTGGTGATCACCGTGTCGACGGCGCCCTCGGCTCGAGGGGTCTGGGACTGGCCCATGCCATCGCGAATCACCTTGCCGCCGCCGAACTTCACCTCGTCGCCGTACACGGTGAAATCCTTCTCGACTTCGAGGATCAGCTCGGTGTCGGCCAGGCGAACCCGGTCGCCGGTGGTGGGTCCGTAGGTCTCGGCGTAGGCCTGGCGGGAGATGCGGTAGGGCATGGGTCAGGCGTCGAGGGGTCCGTTGATCTGGCCGTTGAAGCCGATGACGCGTCGCGCACCGGCGAAGGGAATCAGGTTCACGTCGCGGCTGTCGCCGGGTTCAAAGCGGATGGCCGTGCCGGCGGGGATGTCGAGCCGTTGACCGCGGGCTGCGGCCCGGTCGAACTGCAGGGCGGCGTTGGCTTCGGCGAAATGGAAATGGGAGCCCACTTGCACAGGGCGATCCCCACTGTTGGAGACGCTCACCGTGGTGACGGGTCGGCCTGCATTCAGTTCGAGTTCACCCGGTTCGGGAAGCAGTTCGCCTGGAATGAGAGGTGCCATGGGTTCTGTCTCAGCGAATCGGGTCATGCAGGGTGACGAGCTTGGTGCCATCGGGGAAGACGGCCTCGATCTGCACCTCATGGACGAGCTCGGGTACGCCCTCCATCACCTGGTCCTGACGCAGCCAGGTGGTGCCTTCCTGCATCAGCTCCGCCACGCTCTTGCCGTCACGGGCGCCTTCAAGCACCAGAAAACTGAGCCAGGCCACTGCTTCGGGGTGGTTGAGCTTCAGGCCACGGTTCAAGCGCCTCTCGGCCAGCAGCGCCGCGGTCACGATCAGGAGCTTGTCCTTTTCCTGGGGACTGAGATGCATGGAGAGCCTGGGTCCTCTTCAGTGTGTCGTTGCAGCGGTCGGTGAAGCGTTCGCCGTGAACGGTTGTCCCATCAACGGCTGTTCCTGCAGGGGCCAGACCCGAGGAATGCGCGGCGTGGAGAGTCCCCGTAAGGCGCGGGTTCGTGCCCAGATTCGGCTGAACCAGAAGCGGGCATCGCGGCTGGAGGGGCCGGCGTAGCGGGCGATCAGCCCTTGATCAAGGCTGCTGCAGCGCATGGTTCCCTCAAGGCCGTCACGGTCGCTGCGGGCTCCCGCCAGCAGCAGGGTGATCTGCTCACCGGTCAAGGGCATTGGTGCTGCCCAAACCAGTGAGCCGAACACGGGAGCACCACCAAGTCCGTGGGGGTCGTTGAGGCTGGTGTCGCTCAGTTCCAGCCGGTCCACCAGCTCCCATCGGGGCTGGTGCGCCCCTTCGCGCTGAATCTCAAGGCAGGAGCGCCAGCGCCCGCGACTTAGCTGCTCCCCTGCGGCGGTGCGCCCCAGCCGCACGATCTCGGCGCTGAGAAATGAGGCGTTGTTCGGCAGGCTCACCGTTAGGGTCTGTTGGAACAACGCGTCCGCGTAGAGCACCAGTTCTTGGGGCAGCCACTCCAGATCACTGGTGTCTTCCAACCTGCAGGTCACGGACTGCTGGGTCCAGGCTCCGTCGGGATTGAGACGGCTGCGGCCCACGGAGCCGTAGACCTTCTGGGCCGCCACGCTGGTGATCAGGCTGCGACTGTCAGGGCCGAGGTCAAGCTCAATGCTGAGCTCATCGCCTCCCACCAGGCCGCCGGCGGTGTGGAGAAGGGGCAGCTCACAGCGGCCGTGATCCCCCACGTCTGCCCGCAGCAGCTTGAACGGAGCTGTGCATCCCCCCTGGTGTTTGGTGCTGCCGTTGGTGGTTTGGAACTGCAGCCGGCAGCGGCCGTGCCAGGGCTCAAGGGATTGCATGGGGGCACGCTCCTTCGCCGTGGGATGAAGCTCGGTAACAACCATCACCAAATGCTGGCCCACGGCTGGGCAGGCTTGAGTTTCTACGTGAAGCACGGGTGACGCAGGCCGTTCTTGTTCTGGATCAACGGCTTGCCGCCAGGGCTGATCAAGCTGATCTGCTGTTGCCGCTCACGGCGGATGAACGCAGCGTTGTGCGTGGCCGTCGCCGCACGGACTGTGGCCGGGAGGTGCTGTTGCAGTTGCCAAGGGACGGGGCCCTGCAGCCAGGGGATCAGCTCAGTGATGCCGCTGGTACAGCCAGGGTGGAAGTGACGGCAGCCACCGAAGCGCTGTTGCGGGTGCGGGCGACATCAGCCTTGGCGTTGATGCAGGCGGCTTATCACCTGGGAAACAGACATGTGGCCCTCGAGCTGCATGAGCAGGATCTGTATCTGCTGGAGGACGCCGTGTTGGCGACGATGCTGGAAAGCCGTGGTCTGCAGCTCAGTCGCTGTCAGCGACCGTTCCGGCCCGAAGGCGGCGCCTACGCAGGCCATCAGCACGGATGAGTTCGCTGGCGCTGCTGCAGCTGGTGAGCCCCGCTCTGCCGGTTGGTGGCTTCAGTTATTCGGAGGGATTGGAAGTTCTGATCCAGTCGGAGACGATCAGAGATGAGCAGCAACTGCAGGCCTGGTTGGAGGCGGAGCTGTCGCGGGGGGCGATCCGATTGGAGGCGGCGGCGTTGCCATCGCTGCTGCGTGCATTCACGGCATGGTCAGCAGGAGAGACCGCGGCCTGCTGCCGGGTGCTGGATCTTGATGGCTGGCTGCTGGCCGGTCGTGAATCGGCTGAACTGCGGGCTCAGCAACGACAGATGGGTGGGTCGTTGCTCAATCTCCTCGCGGAGATGGGCCACCCCTTGCCGGAGCAGGTGGCGTTGAGCTGGCCAGCGGCCTGGGCATGGGCAGCGCAGGCCTTGGGGGTGGCGGAGAGCGAGATGGTGGAGGGCTACCTCTACGGCTGGGTCGCCAATCAGCTCAGTGCTGCGGTGCGGCTCTTGCCGTTGGGCCCCAGCCGGGCTCAGCAGCTGCAGAACCGCTTGCTGCCATTCATCATTGGGCAGGCCGAGCAGCTGCAACGACGGGATCCCCGGCAGTTGTGGACCAGCGGCGTTGGGGCTGGCATGGCGCAGCTCGCTCATGCTGAGTTGTATTCCCGCTTGTTTCGGAGCTGATGAGCAGCAAGTTGCGTCTTGGGGTGGCCGGTCCGGTCGGTTCCGGCAAAACTGCGTTGGTGGAGGCGCTTTGCCACAGACTGCGCGGTCAGCTTGAGCTGGCTGTTGTCACCAACGACATCTACACCCAGGAAGATGCGCAATTTTTGACGCGCGCTGGCGCCCTTGAGCCGGAACGGATCCGCGGCGTGGAAACGGGCGGCTGTCCGCATACGGCGATCCGTGAGGACTGTTCCATCAACCGGGCGGCTGTGGCCGATTTGGAGAAACAGTTTCCGGATCTGGATCTTGTGATGGTGGAAAGCGGTGGCGACAACTTGGCTGCCAGCTTCAGTCCGGAGTTGGTGGACCTCTGCATTTATGTGATCGATGTCGCCGCTGGGGACAAGATTCCCCGCAAGGGAGGGCCTGGCATCACCCGATCCGATCTGCTGGTGATCAACAAGATCGACCTGGCACCCCTAGTGGGTGCCGACCTCTCGGTGATGGAGGCGGACACTCAGCGAATGCGGGGCGAGCGTCCCTGGTGTTTCACTAATCTCCAGAGCGGCGAAGGATTGAAGGAAGTGGAGGCATTTGTGTTGCAACAGCTACCGAATTAAGTCAACGAATCGCGGCAATTCTCAAAATGTCGTAGTCGATACAAATCGGGTCTTGGACGGTTCATACGGTTCTATTGTCGCCCTCATGGCGGTCTCATCCACCGTGTGTCTTTCTTCATGAATTCAACGTTTACGAAGCGTCTGCTAGCTGCTTTCGCTGCCACAACAGTGGGAGTCACAATGACCGCCTGTGGCGGAGACAGTGGTGATTCCGCTGGTGGTGGTGCAGATTTTGATGGTGAAATCAAAGTTGGCATCCTTCATTCCCTTAGCGGAACGATGGCGATCTCCGAAACGACTCTAAAAGAAGTCGAGGAGATGGCGATCAAGGAAATCAATGCCGACGGTGGCGTCAAAATCGATGGCAAGAGCTACAAGATCACCTACACCTCTGAAGATGGTGCTTCAGATTGGCCTACCTTCGCGGAGAAGTCACAGAAGCTGATCGACGCCGATAAGGTTGCCGTTGTGTTTGGCGGCTGGACATCCGCAAGTCGGAAGGCAATGCTTCCGGTTTACGAAGCCAAGGATCACTTCCTCTTCTACCCAATTCAGTACGAAGGTCAGGAGTGCTCCAAGAACATCTTCTACACCGGCGCTGTCCCTAACCAGCAGGCTGAGCCCGCTGTTGACTGGCTGTTTGAGCAGTTCGCCGACAAGTACGGCAAGAAGGTTTATTTGGTTGGTTCTGACTACGTCTACCCCAGAACTGCTAACACCATCATCAAAGAGCAGGTCAAGAGCCTGGGTGGTGAGACAGTCGGTGAGGACTACATCCCTCTGGGCAACACTGAGGTGGCACCTATCATCGCCAAGATCAAGAAGGAGTTCCCTGATGGTGGAATCATCATCAACACTCTGAACGGTGATTCCAACGTTGCCCTGTTCAAGCAGTTCAAGGCAGCAGGAATTACTCCGGAAAAGTATCCGATCATGTCCTTCTCCATCGCTGAGGAGGAGATCCGTCAGATCGGACCTGAGTATGTGGGCGGCACTTATGCGGCCTGGAACTATTTCATGTCCCTCGGAACCTCGGCCTCCGATACCTTCAATTCAGCATTCCTTGCTGAGTACGGTGATGATCGTGTGACGAACGATCCGATGGAGTCGGCTTACAACATGGTTTACCTCTGGAAGGCTGCTGTTGAGAAGGCTGGCACTTATGAAGATCTGGATGCTGTCCGGGATGCACTGATCGGAATTAAGCTCGATGCTCCTCAGGGTCCGATTGAGATGTATCCCAATCACCACATCTCACAGACTGTGCGGATTGGTGAGGCTAAGGAGGATGGTCAGTTTGAGATTCTCTGGGACAGCAAGACCCCTGTTCCTCCTATCACTTGGAACCAGTACGTTCCTGAGACCAAAGGCTACAAGTGCGACTGGACCCTTGATCGTGCTGATGCCGGAAAGTTCAAGATGTAATCGTTACTTCTGAATTTCTTTGAATAGTGGGCCACAATAAACTTGTGGCCCTTTTTTTTACCCCATGTACTGATGGAATTAATTTTTTCACAGCTCCTTGATGGGCTCAGCATTGGGTCAGTTTTGCTTCTTGCGGCTACTGGCCTTGCCATCGTTTTTGGTTTGATGGGGGTAATCAATCTCGCTCATGGCGAGTTGATGATGGTTGGAGCTTACGTGACTTTTGTCACTCAAAACATGTTCAAGCCTCTTGGCGAAGGTGTTTTCCAACTCTATTATTTTTTCGCATTATTTTTTGCCTTTGTCATTACTGGAATTGTCGGCATTCTTCTGGAAAGAACATTAATACGGCAATTATATGGCCGACCGCTTGAGACATTGCTTGCTACTTGGGGTGTCAGCCTTGTGCTGATTCAATTTATACGCAGTGTTTCAACAAGTATGGTTTTAGGTATATTAATTGCGATATTGCTAGGTTATTTCTCTCAACGATTTTCACCAGCAAAGCTTAAAAGTGCTAATTTCTACCCTTATTTATCAGGTTTTGCTTGGGTTGTGGCATCAGCGATTGGATTTATTTCAATTAATGCGATGACAGCTTCTAAGATGCTCTCTAAAGCTTGGTTTGGACCTCGCAATATTGACGTGACAGCTCCGAAATGGTTGCAAGGAAGCTGGGGTTCCATTGCGGGGATTGAGTTGCCAGGTATTCGAATTTTTATCATTATCCTTTCGGCTCTGCTGCTTGCGTTTGTGGCATGGTTCCTCACAAAGAGTGTTTGGGGTTTACGTATCCGTGCTGTCACTCAAAATCGCCAGATGAGCAATTGCTTGGGTATTCCCACTGATAGTGTCGACAGCATCACCTTCGGGATTGGATCAGGCTTAGCTGGTGTTGCTGGTAGTGCGATCACTCTGCTTGGCTCTGTAGGACCCAATCTTGGAGCGGCCTATATCGTTTCTTGCTTTATGGTTATTGTTCTAGGGGGAGTTGGAAATCTTGTTGGTACTGTGATTGCTTCGATGATGCTTGGCATCATTCAATCCATCATTGGATCTGGTGCCATCTTAATTGCTTTCGACAATATACCGGCTGGTCCTGCTGCTGTGATTGAGTTCTTTGCCACAACAAGTATGTCATATGTGCTGATATTTATCTTTATTATTACGTTCCTTCAATTTAAACCTACTGGGATGTTCCCTCAAAAGGGACGATCTGTCGAATCCTGATTACTACTGTTTTTACCATGAAAATTTTCAAAAAGCTGATTCCCTGGCTTCTTCTCGCCTTCGCATTCTTTGTCCTACCAGCGATTCTTTCACAGTTCCGCCTTAACCTTTTCGGTAGGTATTTTTCTTTAGCTATCATTGCTTTAGGTATCGACCTGATCTGGGGATATACCGGACTCCTAAGTCTTGGTCAAGGTATCTTCTTTGCCTTGGGTGGTTATGCCATAGCCATGCATCTTCTCTTGGTGACTAACAATGATTTCACCACTGGTGCTAATGGTCTGCCTAAGTTCTTTGAGAATTATGGTGTTGATAACCTTCCGTTTTTCTGGCAACCATTCTGGTCATTCCCTTGGACATTGATTGCTATATGGTTAATTCCTGCTGTGGTTGCTGGCCTTGTCGGATATTTGATTTTTAGAAACAGAATCAAGGGTGTTTATTTTTCTATTATTACTCAGGCTTCTTTGATGGTTTTTTACCATTTTTTCAATGGTCAGCAGAAGCTTGTTAATGGAACGAATGGCCTTAAGACGAGCACAACGGAGATCTTCGGAATGATCGTGGGCTCCGATGATGCTCAGATTATGTTCTATCGGATTACACTTATAATTCTCCCTTTTGCCTATCTCTTATGTAAGTTTTTAACGAGTGGTCGTTTTGGTGATGCTTTGATCGGGATCAGAGATGATGAAGCACGACTCCGTTTCAGTGGGTTTAATCCGGTTCCTTTTAAAGTGATCGTCTTTTTAGTTGCTGGTGGCTTGGCTGGCATTTCAGGTGCACTTTATACAGTTCAGTCAGGTATCGTTTCACCTCAGTACATGGCCATTTCAATGTCTATTGAAATGGTGATTTGGGTCGCCGTTGGTGGTCGTGGAACATTGATCGGACCGATTATAGGCGCCGTTTTGGTGAACTACTTACGAAGCCTTGTCAGTGAAGCACTACCAGAAGCCTGGTTGTTTGTGCAGGGTGGTCTGTTTATCTTCGTGGTTGTGTTGATGCCGGATGGTATTTATGGATGGTTCAAGAATGGTGGATTTACTTCGATGTTGGCAGCCTTTGGAATTGCCAAAAAATCTTCGACTTATCCAAAATTAGAAATAGATAAAAGTTACACAGTTGAATCACAATAGTTTGCTTTTAAACAACCTTCTTCTTCATGTCAACCAACACTGTTTAAGCAATGTCAACACCAATTCTTGAATTGAACGATGTCAGCGTTGATTTTGATGGTTTCTTCGCATTGACTGATCTTTCCATCTCACTAGAGCATGGTGAGTTAAGATCAATCATTGGACCCAATGGCGCTGGTAAAACAACTTTTCTAGATGTCATCACTGGAAAGGTTAAGCCAACCAAAGGCTCAGTCTCCCTGCGAGGTTCCAGCATTATTGGTTTTTCGGAACAGAAGATTTCAAGACTAGGTGTTGGTCGTAAGTTTCAGACACCTCGCGTGTTTGAAAATCTTTCGGTCTCTAGAAATCTTGAGTTGGCTGCTTCACCGAGCAAGATGCCATTCAGTCTTATGTTTGAAAAACTCAATAACACGGCTAAAGATGAGGTCTATCGCTTGATGGATTATGTGGGCCTTGCTCCTTATGCAAAGGTCTTGGCCGGTTCTTTGTCTCACGGCCAAAAACAATGGCTTGCGATTTCAATGCTTGTTGCTCAATCTCCAGATATCATTCTTCTGGACGAGCCAGTGGCAGGCTTGACCGATGACGAGACGAACAAAACAGCTGAACTGATTAAATCCCTTGCAGGTGAACATACCGTGGTGGTAATTGAGCATGATATGGAGTTTATTCGTGATCTTGCCGCACCAGTCACTGTGTTGCATCAAGGGCAGTTGTTGACGGAAGGTTCACTTGATGAGGTAAAGTCTGATCCAAAAGTGATTGAGGTTTATCTCGGTCAATCTGAATAGTATCTTTTTATTCACTAATCCCTTTAAAGATCATGGTACAAACGACAACCACCACACATCCAACCTCAGCAAAAACAGTTCTTCGAGCAAATGGCTTGAATGTCTATTATGGCGAGAGTCACATTCTCAGAAATGTTGATCTGCATATCCCTGAGGGGGAAATGATTTGTTTGATCGGTCGTAATGGAGTGGGAAAGACAACCTTTCTAAAGACGATCATTGGTCTTCTCGAGCAACGATCTGGTTCGATTGAATATGACGGAAAAATGTTAACTAACCAGCCTCCTTATAAACGAGCAAGGGGAGGAATTGGTTATGTTTCCCAAGGCCGAGATATTATTCCTCGAATTACAGTTCGAGAGAATCTTTTGATCGGAATGGAATCATTGTCTGGGGGGATGGGGCGAAATCGTCATATTGATCCCATTGTTTTTGAATTGTTTCCTATTCTTGAACAGTTTCTGAATCGACGTGGAGGTGACCTCAGTGGAGGTCAGCAGCAACAACTTGCGATTGCACGTGCACTTCTTGGCAAGCCCAAGCTTCTTTTGTTAGATGAGCCAACCGAAGGGATCCAGCCATCGATTATTCTCGACATTGAACGTGCTGTCAAACGGATCATTAAAGAAACAGGCATTAGTGTTCTTCTGGTTGAGCAACACCTTCATTTTGTGAAGCAGTCTAATTTCTATTATGCGATGCAACGAGGTGGTATTGTATCGAGTGGTCCAACCTCACAATTATCAGATCATGTGATTGAAGAATTCCTG
Organism: Synechococcus sp. A15-24; assembly: GCF_014280195.1. NCBI lineage: Bacteria > Bacillati > Cyanobacteriota > Cyanophyceae > Synechococcales > Synechococcaceae > Synechococcus > Synechococcus sp. A15-24. Next base: position 2,214,546 of record NZ_CP047960.1, on the reverse strand, counting down.
ACAGTTTAATCAGAATAAAAATGGGGTGTGATTTTTAATCACACCCCATTTGTTTTGATTTTGATAGTCTTTTCTTAGCAACCTCGATTCAACATCCAAGGACGTGAATCGTTTGTGCGTAATCGAGGCTTTGAAGCCTCAGTCGCATATATTGAATTTTTTTTGCTCACAAGTTTTGGTTCCTTAACTTCGATTTTCGAGCGAATAGATGAGGATAACACCATGGGTGGATTGAAAATCCTCTTGCCTTCTCTTCCACAAGTAGGGCATTCTGTTTGAACAGAACGTTGATCAATTGATCGCCATACTTCATAGGTGAGGCATTCACTAGATTGGCAGGAATATTCGTAGACTGGCATGTGAAAATCGATAAATAATGGTAGAAGTAAGTGCTTAGCAGGGGAGAATATCTTTGTCAAATATGGAAGTTGGTATGGCAAGGGTGCAGCACGCATTTGGAATGTCGACAATTCCACTGATCCTGCCTTCAACCGGAGCGCAGCTCAGCAAGAGATAGGCCTGTTCTCCTGTATAACCAAATTTTTTCAAGTATTCAATTGCATTTAGGCAGGCTCTGCGATAAGCGATATGCACATCCATATAATATTGTTTCCCTTCAAATTCATCGACAGAGATGCCCTCAAAGACTAGATAATCAGAGTAATGAGGCTCAACAGGACTGGTCTTGAACATTGGATTGACCATGCCATATTTAGCCATCCCTCCTTTGATCAGCTCAACATGAAGATCGAGATATCCAGACATCTCGATAGCACCACAGAATGAAATTTCCCCATCACCCTGAGAAAAGTGAATGTCACCCATGGAGAGCTTTGCACCCTCTACGTACACAGGGAAATAGATCCGTGTTCCTTTTGTGAGATTTTTAATGTCGCAGTTTCCTCCATGTTCCCGTGGAGGAACAGTCCGAGCTGCTTCGTTAGCAATTCTCTCAAAATCTCCAGCAGCGACGTTCCCAAGAATGGCGCTGTTTGGGTTCGGCAAAGCTGCCAGAACCGGTTCCGTTCCAGAAAGTCCTGCGCCATAGGTTCTGCGGTCTGGTGCAGTCTGAACCAACTCTGTTTCTCGACGGTTCCATTCCTGGAGCAGATCTATGGAGGGAGCGCAACCGATCAGGCCTGGATGGGTGATGCCAGCGAAACGAACTCCGGGAATGTGGCGAGAGGACGTAAAAACTCCTTCCAAATCCCAGATTGCTTTTGCTGCTTTTGGAAAATGATCGGTCAGAAATCCTCCACCGTTTTCTTTGGCAAAGATTCCAGTAAAACCCCACTCATCACCTTGAAGTGCTCCTACCTCGAGGATATCAACAACCAAAATATCTCCTGGCTGAGCTCCATTGACCCAAATTGGACCACTTAGAACGTGAACAACCTCGAGATTCACATCAGCAATATCTTGGGGATTGTCGTTGTCTTTAATCTGTCCATCTGTCCAGTCTTTGCACTCAATTCGAAAGACATCGCCTGGATTAACTGATGCGACTGCAGGAATATCTGGATGCCAACGGTTATGTCCAGGCATATCCTGCTGATCCATCGACTTGGTGAGATCAACTTTGAAAAGCGTTTCGGGCATTGATAGCAAGAAGCTAACACTGTTTTATTAAAGACACAACGAAAGGGCCAAGATGTGGCCCTTTATACGCAATTAAAAATTGCACTGTTTTGATACTAAAACTTTGTTTTATGTGATACTTTTTTTAATCCTACAGTATGATAAAAAAATCTTAATTCGTCGCAAGTTTGCTCTCATGCAGAGAGCAAACTTGCGGCAGCAAACTTTGTCAGGCTGTTGCTGTTGCTGGGATCGAATTTGTCACTCTGTTCTGTGGCATAGGTCCAAATGGCTGTGTTTAAACCTTGAGTTGAGTACTCAGGCATCACAATTATGTCTGCTTCCGGATATCCAGCTTTTGTTGACGCTACGGCTTTGCAAATCTGGTCGACTTGTGTATGGATATCGGCTGGACCTGTGATCACAGGCACGGGATATTGAATCATTGCGACGAGCACAGACTCGTCCCAGGAACTGACACTGCCGGTACTAGCCATTGGCGAGAATGAGAACCATTCCCATAGTCAGGTCTCGAGGAGAGCCTGGCCGTATCAATTGCCACTGTTGTGTCATTTTGTTGGGCGACCGTTGGCCATTACGGAGATGCTTGGCCTCCCTAGGTAGCTCAGTCGTCTAGGAAATCTCCTTTTCGACAAAGGTTTTGCGCGAGGCGTTGGGCCCATGCAGGAGCTGGTTCGCGGCCCTTCTCCTCGGTCTGGCCATTGAAATAGAGCAACAGTTGCCAGTCCGTTTTTCCTCCCTCGACACCAGGCGTTTCGCCGTCCGTTAACCAACGTCCATAAATGTTGTCGTACTGAGGCCAGTTCGGCAGATCAGGCATGCTGCAGACCGCATTCACCTCTGCAGTGCTCGTCACGGATTGATCCGTTGTGACCCTGATTCCTCCATCGAAGAGTCCATTGGGTTCTCCTGGTTTGAAGGTGTGGGTCAGGCGTATCTCTGCACCTCCCTTCACCACAAGCGTGTCGCCGGGTTGAGCTTCATGACTGGGAGTTTCCTTGGCTTGCTGGTAGCACCCTTGAATTGCTGTCGTTGTCACGGAGAGTAGGCAGGCTATCGCTCCAATTGGTAAGAAATTCTTCAATTGCTTTCGGGCAGGGACATGCCGTACATGGGCACCTTCTACTTTGCTGGGGCAGACCTTTGTGAAGAATATTAACCGTTTGCCATTTTGTTTCGACACGAACGACATCTGTATCCATTGGCTTGTCATGATTTATCTGTATCAACCAATACCAGCCGTTCACCCTGGTTCAGGGCGCAGTGGTTCTCAGGTCAAGGAACGGGGACCTGTTCATCTCGGAGAGGACGAATGTCCAAACTTCAATCTCAACGCTCGATTATTCAAACGTCTCAACTGCTCTACCGGCCTTCCGGGCGGAAGACGGCAAGTTGCCAGATCATCCGTTCCAAGAAAACTGCTGAGCTTCTTAGCCTCTCCGACGATGTGCAAGATGATCAACGGCATGCATTTGAGGCTGGAGCATCTGCGGCAAAGGCGAAGACCCTCCGTCCCGGGGGCTTTCTGCGCTCAAGGATGACTGCTGAGCTGCTCGGAGTCGATCTGATTGGCCGCTAGCCCTCCTTGAGGTCCTGGGGCTGGAGCGGTTTAGCAGGCCCAGACTGTTTCGGTGGCCGCCTCGTCTTGATTCATGGCGTACTCGCTCACATCGGCGCGTACGTGCAGCATCTGACCGCTCACCGACATTTTCCAGATTTCAAGCCGCGCCTGTTCAGGGGCTTCAAACCAGAACATCTCAGTGGGAAGCACAACCTTTTCACGGTAAAAGCGGTCATCCCCGACACATTTAACAATCACCATTCGGTCAGTGTCGTTGCGGTAGACGCACTCAATCATGTCTGAATCCCAGAATGATGCCACTTTGCAGAACTCTGCGCCAGTGGAGTGTTGGATTGGGCACGAATTGGAAATGCTTTCAGATTTCGTTTAGACCCCGTGATACAGATGCAGTTGGTTTGGTAGCTTTAGCGACTTTTTGATGATGGCGCGGCTCTTTTTGGTTGCGGAGTGTGGGTTGATCAGTACGTAAGTCTGAAAGTTCACACAGTGTGGATGTTTCGTTTCAAATGAAACAATTCTTTTTCGTGGTGGCATGAAAATAGTGAAGTCTTCAATTGGAGTAAGTGATGAGGGAATCGATTGCAATGTCCACGACGCAATGCTTTGAAGTGGAGCGGATGAACCGTGCCATTGAAGCCACTGCTGACCCAGCGCAGTTGCAGACGCTTGCCAAGCAACTTCTCCATGCCTGGCAATCCCAGCGCGCTGCTACGCAATGGGTAATGCGGCAGCAGCAGGCTCTTTGATGCGTCTTGGGATTTGTCTAAACGAATAGAAATTGGCTCCAATCTGACGATTGGGGCCAATTTGACTCGTTTACATTTGATTCAAGTCCGTTCAGGCAACAAGCTCAGATGTTGATGATCTGGGTTTGTGATTGGGTCGACGCAATGGTTGAGACTGGGGCAATGTTCGAGATGTAGTGCGATCCATTTGACCTGCTGCACTTAGGTCGCCTTGAAGTGAAGGATTGCAGCTTTTCAGTCGTGACCAACTGGGGAGCTGATGAGCAACTGGAGACTCCATTAGGCGGGAGAGTCCTGGCCGCAGCAGTTCAGCAAAACTGTGCACAGCCAGTTCTTCTCCATGGCGGTTATAGGGGAGCCGGTTGATCGCCGAATCAATGCCGAATTGGCGCACCCGATCCTCACCGACGCGTCGGTAGAGCACCTCAAGGGTGGGAATCTGATCCATCGAGATCACGGCGCCCTCGTGCTCCATCAAGCTGCGCAAAACGGTTCCGAAGATTTCACCGGCCATGCGTTGCAACCCCTCACTGGGTTTGCTTCCGAGTCCTTTGTGCTTGTGATCAAACAGCCCCAGATCCACCTGGGCAATGCGACTGGTGGCGACATGACGGAATACCTCCGAGAGCAACCCCATCTCCAGGCCCCAATCGGAGGGGATGCGCAGATTCATCGCCAGATCGGTGGTGAAGGCGAATTCACCAGCCAAGGGGTAGCGAAAAGACTGCAGATAGCGCAGGTACGGCAGTGGGCCAAAGATCTGTTCGAGGCTGACCAGCAGAGGACCGACGAACAGGCGGGTGGCCCGACCCTGCAGCGCCTGGGTTTCCAGCGATAGCCGGCTGTAGAAGGCCTTGACGTAGGCGATGCCGTGGGAGCGATCCAGCAGTGGACGCAACATCCGCTCCGGGTATGCCGAGCCGAAGGTGCGGATGTCGGCGTCAAACAGGCCCACCACTTCGGCGTCCTGACAGGCCACCCCAAGCCCTTGCCAGACCGCCCAGCCCTTGCCGGGGGGACCGGTGACCTCGAGTCCCAGGGCGCCCATGGACTCAAGCAAGTCCTTCACGGCTGGGCCATTGGTCCAGTGCACCTGAACGGGAAAGGGCATGCCGGCGAAGAAGGCTTCGGCATGGGCTACGTCCTCCGCGCTTTCAGCGGCCAGAGCAATGACGAGGCGATTGAGGCCTTTCAATGACGACAGAGTGTCGCGGATCAGCGCCAGTGCTGGACGGCTGAACTCCTCCATCAGACAGGGGATCAGCAGCGTCGTCGGCCGCTGGCTCAGCTCGCGGTTGAAGGCAACAGCATCCAGGTTGCCCAGGCTGTAGTCATGAACCGTGGTGATCAGGCTCTGCTGAAAATCCATCCGGTGCTTAATGCGACAACAGTTGATGAGGTCATGACCCATACCTGAGCGATGTTCAGGAGAGCCGATATGCAGACCTTGAGCGCTGAAACGCTGCAGGGCCTGCTGGAGAACCTCTACCTCGAGGATTCTTCCGCTGATTCCGAGCAGCTGTCGTCGCAATTGCTGCAGATTTTGCGTGGTGCGTCAGCAAACGACGACCCGCCCGGTGCGACGGATCTCTGGACAGGCGCCGATGCGGTGCTGATCACCTATGCCGATACGGTGGTGGAGCATGGGGTGCCCGCGTTGCGCAGCCTGCGTCAGCTACTCAACAACCGCCTGCGGCCCTTCGCTGAGGTGGTGCATGTGCTGCCGTTTCTGACCTCCACCAGTGATGGCGGCTTTGCGGTGGCCAGCCACGACCGGATCGAGCCGCGCTTCGGTGACTGGGGAGATCTGGCGGACCTTGCTGACGGTCGTCGTCTGATGGCAGACCTGGTGCTGAACCACATCTCCGCCTCCCATCCCTGGGTGAGGCAGTTCCTGCGCGATGAGGAGCCGGGGCGCTCCTGTGTGCTGGAGGCGACGCCTGATCCCTGCTGGGACCAGGTGGTGCGGCCGCGGAGTTCTTCTCTGTTCACCCAGCTGAGCGGGTCGGATGGTCCGCGTCAAGTGTGGACCACGTTTGGGCCCGACCAAGTGGATGTGGATTGGCGAAGTCCGGAGGTGCTGCTGGGATTCACGCGGCTGATGGACCAGATGCTTCGCCATGGGGTCCGCTGGGTCCGGCTGGATGCGGTCGGGTTCATCTGGAAGACGCCGGGGACAGGCTGCATCCACCTGCCAGAAGCCCATCGCATCGTTGAGGTGCTGCGGCAGCTGATGGAGCGCAGCTGTTCAGGCGGGGTGGTGGTGACGGAGACCAATGTTCCGGAGCAGGAGAACTTGTCGTATCTGGTCAGCGGTCGAGAGGCCCATCTGGCCTACAACTTCCCGTTGCCGCCCCTCTTGCTGGAGGCGGCCATCAGTGGTCGTGCTGATCTGCTGAACGGCTGGCTCAACCGTTGGCCCGCGCTACCGGAGGCCACGGGGCTGTTCAATTTCACCGCTTGCCATGACGGTGTCGGTCTGCGGGCCCTCGAGGGGCTGATGTCGGATCAGCGGAGACTGCAGCTGTTGATTGCCTGCGAGCAGCGGGGTGGTCTGATCAGTCACCGTCGCCTCACCAACGGTGAGGAGGCTCCTTACGAGATCAACATCAGCTGGTGGAGTGCCATGGCGGATGCCGGAATTGACCCGGCCCATCTGCAACGGGCACGCTTTCTGATGACCCAGCTGCTGATGCTGGCCCTGCCCGGTGTTCCGGCGTTTTATTTGCCGGCCCTGTTGGCCACACCCAATGACCTGGGCCGGTTCCGCCGCACCGGACAGCGCAGGGATCTCAACCGCCCGCAGTTCAAGGCGGACACTGTTGAGCGGCGGCTGCAGGATCCCGACAGCGATGCCACCGCCGTTACATCGGTGTTGGGTCATGCCCTGCGTGTGCGCCGCGATCAGCCGGCCTTGCATCCCGATGCGGCCATGGAGGTGTTGAGTGCTGGACGCACCGATCTGGTAATGCTGCGTCGAAGTGGTGGCGGTCAGACCCTGGTGGCGGTTCATAACGTCACCCCTTCGCGGTTGACCCTGGCCTTGGGGCGTCTCGGCGGTCGCACTGGTCTTGCCTGGGCCGATTGTCTGAGCGGATCCTCCGAGACCCATGGCTCGCAACTTCAGTTGGAACCTTATGCCGTGCATTGGCTGATTCAGGCATGAGCGACCCCCAGAGCTGCCGTTGGTGGGTGGTCACCGACCTCGATGGCACCTTGATGGACCATCACTACGACTGGTCTCCGGCAGCGGCGACGCTGCGCTCGCTGCAACGGGCAGGAGTGCCCGTGATTCCCTGCACAAGCAAAACGGCGGAGGAGGTGGAGCGTTTCCGCGCTGCAGCTCTGCTGCGGGATCCCTACATCGTCGAAAATGGGGGTGCCATTCATGGTGAAACGCCAACCTGCGAGCCCTGGGACCAGGCCCTGGGGCCTGGCTGGTCGGCGTTGAAACCTCGCTTGCAGGAGCTGTCTGAGCAGCTGTCTGAACCGTTGCAGGCTCTCGATGAACTCACGGACGCGGAGGGGGAACGTCTGCTTGGGCTTTCCGGCGAGTTGTTGCAACAGGCCCAACGGCGACGCTGCAGCGTGCCCTTTGTTCCGCCTTCAGCGGCGATCCAGCGGCGCCTTGATGCCCTGGCGGCGGCCCAGGGGCTGGCCGTTGTGCGCGGTAACCGGATGTGTCATCTGCTTGGCGCCGAGGTCAGCAAGGGAAACGCCTTGGCGGCTCTGAAGCAGCGCCTCCATGAACCGGATGTGAAGGTGCTGGCCCTGGGTGATTCCCCCAACGATCTGCCCCTGCTGGAGGTGGCGGACCTTGCGGTGGTGGTGCCGGGTGCCGAGGGTCCCCATCCGCAGTTGCGTCCTGGCGTGGAGAGCGGTCGCTTTGAGCTCGCCCGTGCCCCCCATGCAGAAGGGTGGGCTGAGGCGGTGGAACGCCTGCTACAACTCAGATAGTAAGATATTTAACTCATATCTATAAATATATAATGTATATCGTGCTAGTTGAGCAGATGTTGCCACAGCGATTCGGCTGAATCGATTCCCAGGGCTTGGGAGTAGAGGGGCTGATGGTCGAGGCTCAACAGGCTTCGGCAACCGAGGCTGTTGATCAGCAGCAGCTGATCGTCTGACCCCAGGCTGGCGCCCAGGTCGGCCTCCACCGCCAGTCCCAGCCGCAGGGCCCGGGCCCGCATCACCCCCGGCAGGCAGCCACTGCTGAGGGGAGGAGTCAGCCAGGGGCCATCCCCCTTCGCACCGCCAGGCTTCAGCAGCAGATTGGCGGTGGTGCTGCAGCAGAGCTCGCCGTTGGTGTTGAGCAACAGGGCGTCATCGCAGCCCCGTTCTGAAGCTTCCCGTCTCGCCTGCACCGCTTGACCGTAGGCAAAGGTCTTGCAACGGCTCAGCAGGCTGTCGCTGTTGCGGCGCTCCAGGCGACTGATGATCGCGGAGATAGGTGTGAAGATCGGTATCCAGGGCTGAAGCGTCAGCCAGAACCGATGTCCCCCGATACATGGCGGTGCGATCCCGCGTTGGGAGGATGAACCCCGACTCCAGTTGAGCCGCAGGGCACCACAACTCTGGTCGGGCAAGGCCCGCTGCACAGCCTCCTGGATCAGGGGCATCAGATGGTCGCGGCCGGGCGGAGGATCCAGGCCCAGCTGCGCGCTGGCCTCACTCCAGCGCTGCAGGTGCTCATCCAGCAGACAGGGCTGACCGGCGCGGATCAACACGGTTTCGAACAGTCCATCGGCGAGTTGCAGGCCCCGGTCATCCAGGGGCAGGCTCAGCTCAGCCGGTGTGCCCCATCGGCCCTCACACCAGGCGACCCCTCCCGTCAAGCCAGGGCCTCCAGCAGTGGCCGTAATTTCCACATCAGCTCCTCTGCTTCGCCATCGGGGTCGGAGTCGGCAACGATGCCGCAACCGGCATGGGCCCTCAGCCTGTGATCCTTCCGCATCAGTGTGCGGATCAGGATGTTGCTGTCGAAGCGTCCGTCCCAGTCGATGCGGATCAGGGAGCCGCAGTAGGGGCCGCGGCTGGTGGGCTCCAGCTGCTGCAGCCGCTGGCAGGCCCTCAGCTTCGGGGCACCGCTGATCGATCCACCCGGCCAGCAGGCCCGAAGCAGATCCACCCAGCTGAGCCCAGCTTGCAGCTGCCCTTCCACCACCGATGTGAGGTGATGCACCGAGCTGTAGCTCTCCAGGCCGAGCAGTTGCGACACCTGGATGGAGCCCGGTTGGCAGACGCGGCCGAGGTCATTGCGCAGGAGGTCCACGATCATGACGTTTTCGGCCCGGTCCTTGTCGCTGCAGACCAGCTCCGCCGCCAGCTCGGCGTCGCGGTCTGGATCACGATGGCGAGGCCGTGTGCCTTTGATCGGTCGGGTTTCGACCCGGCCGGCGGGGTCCACCTGAAGGAACCGTTCGGGCGAGGAGGAGAGCAGTGCTTCGCCGTTGTCCGCCACCACCAGGCCCGCAAACGGCGCAGGGCAGCGTTGACGAACCCGTTGGAACAACTCCACCGCCGAGGCATCACTGGGCCAATCGGTGCTGCAGCAGGCGGTGAGGTTGGCCTGGAACAAATCACCGGCGGCGATCAGCGCACGGATCCGGCGTACGCCATCAGCGAAGCCTTCGCGGCTGGTGTGCTGATGCCAGGCCTCCAGCGGGATGGGCGCTGTGGCCGGCGGGATGGGCGCTCTCTGCTGCAGTCGCGCTGCCAGCTGCTGCATCGCCATCGGGTCCGTGCCTTCGATCCAGAGCTGCCGCTGCTGCAGGTCAAACCGCAGCAGCGGGTCATGGCGGGCAATCCACAGGTTGGCCATGGCATCCCTGGACCAGGGGTTGCCGGGTTCAGTCCAGGCGGCCGCCTCATAACTGAGCCAGCCGGTCCAGTGGCCCGGACCCAGCCCGTTCAATGCAGTGAAAGGGTCGCGGGCTTCCGCATCCCCCGGCAGGCCCTGGCTGTGGATCACCTCCAGCGGCTGGCTGGCCAGGGTCACCCAGCGGCCCAGGTCACTGCCGTCACCATCCAGCCATATCAGCCCGTCGTCGCTTTCCAGCTGTCGGGCCACGGCAAGCGGTTCACGCCAGGGCAGGTCCAACCGCTGGGGCACGGTCATGTTGACGCGTTACTGCAGAGGTCCGGGCGACCGGCTTCCCGCAGGGCGGCATCGCGGATGCGGCAGCTGTCGCAGATTCCGCATGGGGTCGAGCCACCGCTGTAGCAACTCCAGGTGGATTGGATCGGCACGTTGAGCCTGAGTGCTTCCTCAACAATTCTGGTTTTGCTCCACTCCACCAGCGGTGCACAGAGCCGGGTGCCATGGCCTTCGCGACCAGCTTTGCTAGCTAGATTAGCCAGCTGCTGAAAGACGTTCAGATAATCGGGCCGGCAGTCGGGATAGCCGGAATAGTCCACGGCATTCACCCCCAGTACCAAGCGTTCGGCTCCACGGGCCTCGGCAAGGCTCAGTCCTACTGCAATGAACACAGTGTTGCGACCAGGGACGTAGGTGGGTGGGATCACGCCGTCCTGGACGCCATCGGTGGGAATGGTGATGGCGTCGTCGGTGAGGGCGGATCCGCCCCAGGCCGCCAGATCGACCGCAAGACAGTGATGCTCCGCCAGCTCCAGGTGCGAGGCAACTGCAGCCGCAGCCTCCAGCTCGCGACGGTGACGCTGGCCGTAGTCGAAGGACAGGCCGATCACACGATCACCTTCCTCCAGGGCCATGGCCGCCGCCGTGGCTGAATCCAGGCCGCCGGACAGCAGCGCGACGGAGGTGCGTTGGGTCATGACCTCATTAAAAACTTTCTTGCGTCAGCTCATGCAGGGCGCAATAGTCGAGGTCATCCAGTTGGCTACCGGATGACTGTTCCAGCAGGGCGTCCAGACCCTGCAGCCCTTGGATTTGGAGTCCAGCAGCGGTCGCCTCCTCCAGGAACAGGTGCAGGTCCTTGCGCAGCAGGGCTGTGCTGAAGTTCGGGTCGTCATAGTGACCCTCCAGCATCCGCTGCAGCTTCTTATCGAAGGTGGGGGCATAGAGCGCCGAGGGCCTCAGGATGGCCATGAACGTCTCAACGTGCACGCCTGCCTGCTGCACCAGTCGCAGCGACAGAGAAAAGGCGTGGGTAAGGCTGGCGATCAGTTGATTGAGCGCAAGCTTGGTGGCAGCACCGCTGCCGATCGGTCCCACCAGCATTGGCTCTTGTGAGAGATGCTCCAGGAGCGGTCTCTGCTGGTCAAACAGCGCCGGCTCACCACCGGCCATCACCAACAGTTCTCCTTTCAAGGCCTGAGGTTTGCTGCCCAGCACAGGCGCTTCCAAACAGTGTCCGTTCTGATGCTGAACCTGTTCAGCCAAGCTGCGGATTTCCGTGATGCCCATGGTTCCCATCGGCATCACGGTGGAGCCATGGATTGGCCCAAGTGCATGGATCACGTTTGCTGTAACTGCTCCGTCGCGCAACACGGTGATGACGGCTTGGCGTCCTTGGGCAGCTCCGTGCAGCTCTTGGATGGCGTGCGCCCCAAGCTCTTGCAGATCTGCCAAACGCGCGGGGTTGCGATTCCAAACATGAACCTCAAAGCCCTTCTCTAATAGTCGCTTGGTGATGGCAGTACCCAGGAGCCCTGTCCCTACAACGGCTACAGAAGTCATGGATCAGACGATTGAAAATTGTTGGTCGACTTCAAAGTAATTGAAGTGGTTGGTGGCCAGAAGTTCACTCAGTAACTCCCGCTGGTCTACCGAACGCTCATTGGAGATCTTCAGCGTGGCAAAGCTGTTGCGACTGGCTTCGATCACACGCACATCTTCCAGGCCTTTGTAAGTGACATCGTTGGATCGAATCCCTCGCTTGAGCAAGCGGATAGTTGAGCGGCATTCTTGCCGGTTTCCGTCAATGCTGGCGATCAAAGTGCCATTGAGTTGTTTGTCACTGAAAGTATCAAGTGTCTGCCGGGTGATCACATCACTTATTGTCAATCCTGTCGGAGGTGATTGATTTGATGCTGTAGCTCTACCTTGTGAATTGCTACCAGAGTTTGTGAGCAGATCTTCGATAGTTGATGCTGATAAGCCCTGGTTATAACTTTTAAGTAGGGCTGCAACTCCGGCCACATGCGGAGCCGCCATCGATGTCCCGTTGAACGTGTCGTAACCGCCTCCAGGAACAGCTGAATAGATATTGACGCCCGGTGCTGTGACGTAATCCAACGGTGTGCTCCCGGCGCGGTTGGAGAACCCGGCTAGGAATTGATAGCTGTTTGCAGCACCAACAGCAATGCCGTGATTGATGGCATGGGCGGCGGGATAGTCGGGGGAATTGCTACCGGTGTTGCCAGAGGCCATTACGACAACGCTCCCGCGCTGTGATGCGTAACGAATGGCATCGGCCATGGCCTGGCTGGAGCCATCTCCACCCAGAGATAAATTGATCACATCAGCTCCGTTGTCGGCAGCCCACCGCACTGCGGAAATGATGTCACTGACCCAGCCATTGCCATCATTATCCAAAACTCGAAGGGGCATGATCGAGGTGTCATGGGCGACCCCGGTTATTCCCTGACCGTCATTAGCACCAGCGATAATGCCAGCAACATGGGTGCCATGGCCTTCGCCATCATCAGCGATTGAATCGTTGTCGACGAAGTCGTATCCAGCAACAATGCGACCTGCAAATTCTGGGTGATCCAGATCCACACCTGTGTCGATCACCGCAACAGTAGTTCCACCACCTGTTGTACCTGGAAAAATGCTGCCACCGTTCCAAACTTCTGGCGCATCAACATTGTCGACTCCCCAGAGTGCGCCGCCAATGGAGGCGACTGGGTCAAGTGAAATATCCAAAAGTTCTTCGAAGGCGCGTCTGGCGCTCACATGGCCGTAACCATCCGTGCTGCTGAAACTAGGTTTTACTGCACTGAGCTCAGAGGCTTTGAGGGTATAGCGACCCGCATAAGCGTCGTCGTAAGAGCCTGCGTCAAGGTAATACGTATCACTGCTATCTACGTCAAAAATTATCTGTGAATTAAGGCTGAATAAGGACTTGTCATCATTAAAATTAATCAGGTCTGATGACCCGTTGCGGAGATAGAGGAAGGGATCGTGAAGACTGACGCCATCCAGGTCGACTTGGTATCTACGGCCTGCTGTCAGGTCGATGGCAAACCAGTCGCGGTCGCCAGCAGATTCAAGTTCACCGTCAATACTGCTGTTGACATTGAGCTTGCCACTTGTATTTATGTTGCTATCGAAGTCGTCGACTCTACTGAGGTTTGATTCAATGGCGCCTGAAATGGAGACGTTGACGGATCTAATTCTTTCTTTGAAACCTTGCCCATCAACGTACCGTACGAAGGCATTGAGTTGATGTCCGGCGAGCTCAGGTCCGATCTGGAATAAGGGGGTAGTTCCGACTTCCCACCAAGTGATGCCATCGAGAGAGGCTTGCCAGGTGATCTCCAGCGAGTCATCACCATTACCATCTGGGTCGTCGGTGGAGCGATGGATGGAGAGTGTTTGGCCGACGTCTGGCGTGCCTTGGATTGTGAAGGCTGCATCACCGTCGTCGATGAAAGGAATGGTGAGATCGTCGGTGCTGATGGATTCGCTGAATCCCTGAGTATCGGTGTAGGCGACAGTTGCATCGATTCGATGCCCCTCGAGGGTTTTGGGAATGATTAAGGAGGGGTTGGTGCTGGCGAGAGACCAATTGACTCCATCGAGGGAGGCTTGCCAGGTGATCTCAAGCGTGTCATCACCGTTGCCATCTGGATCGTCGATGGAGCGATGGATAGAGAGGGTTTGACCGACTGCTGGAGTGCCTTGAATTAGGAAGGCAGCATCTCCGCTATCGACGTAGGGAATGGAGACAGCATTTGTGGAGATGGATTCCTCAAAGCCTTGGCCATCGGTGTATTGGACGTCTGCCCTGATGTTCTGCCCTTCCAGGTTGTCGGGAATGGCGAAGGTGGGGTTGGAGCTAAGGAAAGACCAGTTGATGCCGTCGCGGGATTGGAGCCAGGAGAAGGAGGGTGTCCCATCCCCATCGGGATCAGCGACGGATTGTGAGATAGAGAGGGTTTGACCGACTGCTGGAGTGCCTTGAATCAGGAAGGCAGCGTCGCCGCTATCGACGTAGGGAATGGAGACAGCATTCGTGGAGATGGATTCCTCAAAGCCCTGGCCATCGGTGTATCGGACGTCCGCCCTGATGTTCTGCCCTTCCAGGTTGTCAGAAATGGCGAAGGTGGGGTTGGAGCTAAGGAAAGACCAGTTGATGCCGTCGCGGGATTGGAGCCAGGAGAAGGAGGGTGTCCCATCCCCATCGGGATCAGCGACGGATTGTGAGATAGAGAGGGTTTGACCGACTGCTGGAGTGCCTTGAATTAGGAAGGCAGCATCGCCGTGATCGATGTATGGAATGAAGCGCGACTGGGTAAAGACAGTTTCTTGAAACCTATCGCCATCTTTGTACTCAACCCTGGCACGGACCTGAGCGCCCTCCAGTGTTGCTGGGATACTTATCGATTTGCCGGTGTCGGTTGTTGTCCAGATGCTTGCTCCTGATGATGACTGCCAGGTGATGAGGAGTCGTCCATTTCCATCTGGATCATCGGCAGCTCGCATCGCCCGTAATCGTTTCCCAACCATTGCAGTTCCCGTCAGAGAGAAATCTGCGTCTCCTGCGTCGATCAGTGTGTCAGCTTCAATGATGCCGTCACCATTAAAATCAATATCGAAAACTTGCTCGTAGCCTTGTGAGCTAAGGGCTCTTTCTGTGAGCCGCCGACCTTTTAAATGGACGATTCCCTTGCTTCTCAATCTCCAAATTTGGTATTTGGCTTTTTTGGATTGATTGTTCGCTATTAAAACTTGATGTCCTTTCTCTGCTGGGGCTGCCGCAATGGCTGACCACTTTTTAGATGTTACATCGGAAAATATTTTACCAGATGCGGTGGTAATAAAAATCTCGCTTTCGGGGATGTAGAGCTGGTATCCAGTCTTCTCGGAGCTGTCGACTAAGCCATTGCCATCTCTGTCGACAATTGGTCTGGATAAACTTTTATTTTTAATGCTACTTCTATTGGACTTTTTGATGCTTTTAGTGGCTCTATTGCCTTGGTCGTCCGCCTTGTCATAGCCATATTTTTTTGGCATTAGTCGCCGGAAATACTACGTTGAAGGTCCTTTTTGGAAAAGTTGTGGAAAGTGTTCGTTTGAATGATAGCGTCTTCAAAGATGGGTGTTCTCATGAATCTCTCTGAATGGATCCTGAGAGTTGCATGAGTATGAGTGGTTTTGGTGTTGCGTAATGGTTCATTGAATTGCGAGCCACTTATGAGTTTGAAGGCTGAGTCTCCAGATGGGATGGCGGCGGACGTGCTCCAGAGCCAACTGTTCACCTTCCGAGCAGTTCCATCCTGGTTGCAAGAGTCGCTCTGTCGAGGCCGGACATTGCGATTCCATCTTTTTGGCGAAGGCGATGTCGTCTGAGGTGTGGACGACCACTTTCAATTCGTGACATGTCCGCAGGAGAAGCGGGAGAGGGGGGCGGTGGCGCTTGGGAGAGAGCGTGATCCAGTCAAAGCGTCCTGTTAAGGGGTCCACACCACTGGTTTCCAGGTGAATCGGCAGTGCACAGCGTTTGTTCAAGGCTTCGGTCAGCGGCGCCAGATCCTGATGGAGAGGTTCTCCGCCGGTGATCACAATGAAGGCGGCGCCGTTGTGACGCGCACGCGATGCCTGCTCAGCAAGGTCGTCAACACTCAGACTTGAATGCTGCGTTGTTGGCCAGGAGTGCTTGGTGTCACACCAGGGACAACCGACATTGCAGCCGGCCAAACGGATGAAGAAGGCGCTGCGGCCGCTGTGATGGCCTTCCCCCTGCAGGGAATGGAAGGTCTCCACCACCGGCAGGGTGGCCGCGTCTTGGATCATCGCTGGGTCTGTATCGCCTCCACCGGTGAGGAGGGCAGCCGCTGCTGGGCTGCTTCGATCAGGCCTTTGAAAAGTGGATGAGGCCGTCCCGGACGGGAGAGAAATTCCGGGTGGTACTGGCAGGCCGTGAAGAACGGGTGGCCCTTGAGTTCGATCAACTCCACCAGGCGGCCGTCGGGTGAGCTGCCGCTCACTACATAGCCCGACTCAAGGAACAGGTTTCGGTAGGCGTTGTTGAACTCATAGCGGTGGCGGTGCCGTTCGTACACCACTTCTTTGCCGTAGAGGCTGTGGGCCAAGGTGTCCTGCGCGATGCGGCAGGGATAGACACCCAGTCGCATCGTGCCCCCAAGATCCACCACATCCTGCTGCTCCGGCAACAGGTGAATCACGGGATGGGGCGTTCCGGCATCGAGTTCGGCGCTGGTGGCTTCCGTCAGCCCGGCCTGGTTGCGCGCCCACTCGATCACGGCGGTCTGCATGCCGAGACACAGCCCCAGGAATGGCACCCGCTGTTCCCTGGCCCAGCGAATCGCCGCGATCTTGCCATCGACACCGCGGTTGCCGAAACCGCCCGGCACGACCACGGCATCCATACCCTTCAGCAGGGTCTGAGCACCATCGCTTTCGATCTGCTCTGCGCAGACCCAATGCAGATCAAGGGAGGCATCCTGGGCGATACAGGCATGGCGCAGCGCTTCCACCACGGAGAGGTAGGCATCGTTGAGCTGGATGTATTTGCCCACCAGGGCCACCTTCACGGCCGGGCCGGGGTTGCGGAGTTTGTGCACCAGCTCCTGCCAGGCCGCCATGTCGCTGTCGTGGTCGGTCAGATCCAGCACATCGAGCACTTCGCAGCAAAGCCCTTCCTTTTCCAGGGTCAGGGGCACGGCATAGATGCTGTCGGCATCGAGGGATGGGATCACGGCCCGGGTCGGCACCCCGCAAAATCCCCCGATCTTCCGCTTCATTTCATCGCTGATGGTGCGGTCACTACGGCAGACCAGCACATCCGGTTGGATGCCGATGGAACGAAGTTCCTTTACAGAGTGCTGGGTGGGCTTGGTTTTCAGCTCGCCTGACGTGCCAATGAAGGGCAGCAGGGTCACGTGGATGTACGCCAGATCGCGACGTCCCACATCTCCGCGGAATTCTCGGATGGCTTCTAGGAAGGGCAGCGATTCGATGTCACCGACGGTGCCGCCGATTTCCGTGATCACCACATCGGCATTGCTGTTGGCGGCAACCCGGTGGATGCGTTCTCGGATCTCACCGGTGATGTGGGGAATCACCTGCACCGTGCCGCCGTTGTAGTCCCCTCGCCGTTCCTTGTTGATCACCGCTTGGTATATCGAGCCTGTTGTCACGCTGTTCAGCCGCGACATGGCTGTGTCGGTGAAGCGTTCGTAGTGACCAAGATCCAGATCGGTTTCGGCACCGTCTTCGGTGACGAACACCTCGCCGTGCTGGATCGGGCTCATGGTGCCCGGGTCCACATTGAGGTATGGGTCCAGCTTCAGGATCGAGACGTTGTAACCCCTGGATTTCAGCAGCCGTCCAAGGCTTGCCGCCACAATCCCTTTGCCGATGCTGGAGACCACACCACCGGTGATGAAGACGAACTTGGCCATGGCCTCCCGGGTGACTCTTCAAGCTACCTGGCGTGGGGCTCGATCTCCAGCGTCATCCGAAGGTTAATTGGGAGCTTTGATTCAGGTTCATGAATCCAGCCCCTGGATGTAGTCCCGCACCTTGCTCCTCCTTTGCGGTTGACGCAGCTTCAGCAGGGCCCGCGTTTCGATCTGACGCACCCGTTCGCGGGATAATTTCAAGGCTTCACCGATCTGCGCCAGGGTCTGGGGCGTGTCGTCCTCCAGTCCGAAGCGCCGTCGCAGCACCGCCGCTTCTCGGCTGGTGAGCTCATCGAGCAGATGCTCGAGGTCGTTGTGCAGTTCGTCGTGGGTGAGGCTCTGTTCCGGTGTGGCTTTGCCGTCTTCGATCAGGTCTCCCAGTTGGGTGTCCTGGTCCCGCCCCACACGGGTGTCCAACGACACGGAGCGGGGAACCCGGGCAAGGGTCTGGCGCACGGTGTCCTCACTGAGCTTCAGCGCACGGGCCAGATCGGCGATCGAGGCGATGCGTCCTTCGTTGGTGGCGATTTCCTGCTGCGCCCGTTTGATCCGGTTGAGTTTTTCGGTGACATGCACCGGTAGCCGGATCGTGCGGCTCTGGGTGGCAATAGCCCGCGTCATGCCTTGGCGGATCCACCAGTAGGCGTAGGTGCTGAAACGAAAGCCCCGTGTTGGGTCGAACTTTTCCACCGCCCGTTCCAGGCCGAG
Source organism: Synechococcus sp. A15-24 (assembly GCF_014280195.1). Lineage (NCBI taxonomy): Bacteria > Bacillati > Cyanobacteriota > Cyanophyceae > Synechococcales > Synechococcaceae > Synechococcus > Synechococcus sp. A15-24. The sequence goes on along the minus strand of NZ_CP047960.1, from coordinate 2,196,330 downwards.
GGTGCCCTCTTGCACCAGGTCCAGCAGTTCCATGCCGCGTTGCTGGTACTTCTTGGCCACGGCTACCACCAGGCGCAGGTTGGCCTGGATCATGTGGTCCTTGGCCCGGCGACCATTGCGCAGGGCTGTCTTGAGCTCACGGGCTTCGAGGTTGGCTTCCCGGGCCCAGGCGCTGTAGCCGGCTTCGATCCGCTGTTGCAGTTCCGTCAGGCACAGGCCTGCGGCGCGAGCCCATTCCTGCTTGGTGGGCCAATGGCTGTGCTGATTGGCTTCCCGACGCTGCAGTTCCTCAAGGCTGTAAAGCTCTCCGATGGCGGCGTTACTGGTGGCCAGATCCCGTTGCTGCTGCAGCAACGCTTCCCGTCGTTGCACCAGCCGGGCCAGCGTCACCTCCTCCTCGTTGGTGAGCAGATCAACCCGGCCAATGTCCTGCAGGTACAGCCGCAGCAGATCTGTCGTGCTGCGGCTGCGGCGATCGCGGGTTTCCCCGGTCCGTCGGGGTTGACGGGGCAACGGCGTGGAGCAATTGGACTGCCTTAAGGGTTCCCCGCAGCCGTCGTCAGTGCGACAAAAGCGCTGAATCCCTTTGGGATCTGCTCAGCTCAGGTGAGGAATCACTCGTCGTCGCTGGGGTCCACCCAAGTGCTGGCCACATGCAGCTCTTCCAGCTGCTTGTCGGCGACTCCGCCCGGGGCATTGGTCATCAGGCAGCGAGCTTGCTGGGTTTTTGGGAAGGCGATGGTGTCGCGGATCGATTCCTCGCCGGCCAGCAGCATCACCATCCGGTCAACACCGAAGGCCAAGCCGCCGTGGGGTGGGGCGCCCACATCAAGGGCGTCCATCAGGAAGCCGAACTGTTCCTGGGCTTCCTCGAGCGGCAAGCCAACGGTCTGAAGCACCTGGCGTTGCAGGGCTGAGTCGTGGATGCGCAGGGAGCCGCCGCCGAGCTCCAGGCCATTGAGCACGAGGTCGTAGGCCTGGGCCCGGGCACCCGGCAGGGTGTCGGCCCACAGGGAGGCATCGCTGCCGAGATCCTCGGCATTGGGGGCGCAGAAGGGATGGTGCAGGGCCTCGTAACGGTTCTCGTCGCTGTTGAACTCGAACATCGGGAAATCCACCACCCAGAGGAAGTTCCACTGGTCGTTGTCCAGGTCGGCCTTGACCATGCCCAGCTCCTTGGCCAGGTACTGGCGCACCCGGTCGAGGGCTTTGTTCGCCGTGGCGGTATCGCCGGCGCCGAACAGCAGCAGGGTGCCGGGCTCGGCGCCGGTGCGGCTGAGCAGCTCCTGCTTCTGCCCGTCGCTGAGGTTGTCCTTGATCGCGCCGATGGTGTCGATCTCGCCGCCGTCGCGCACGCGGATGAAGGCCAGGCCGCCGGCACCGGCTTTCTGGGCTTCACTGAACACATCGCCGCCGGGCTTGATCCGCACGTTGCTCACCGCATCGTTGCCGCCGGGCACCGCGATGCACTTCACCGCGCCGCCGGATTTCACAGCACCGCTGAACACCTTGAAGCCCATGTCCTTCACGATGTCGCTCACGTTGATGAGCTCCATGCCGTAGCGGGTGTCGGGCCGGTCGGTGCCATAGCGCTCCATGGCGTCATGCCAGGTCATGCGCGGGAAGGGCCGCGGCAGTTCGATGCTCTTCACGGCCTTCCAGATGGCGCAGATCAGCGATTCGTTCAGCTCCAGGATCTGCTGCTGATCCATGAAGCTCATCTCGATATCCAGCTGGGTGAATTCCGGCTGGCGATCGGCCCGTAGGTCTTCGTCGCGGAAACAGCGGGCTACCTGGTAGTAGCGCTCGATGCCGCCCACCATCAGCAGTTGCTTGAACAGCTGCGGCGACTGGGGCAGGGCAAACCATTCACCACCGCAGACCCGGCTGGGCAGCACGTAGTCGCGGGCTCCTTCCGGTGTGGAGCGGGTCAGCACCGGGGTCTCCACCTCGATGAAGCCTGCGTCCTCCAGGAAGCGACGGGCTGCCTGAATCGTCTGGGCCCGCAGGCGCAGGTTGTCGTTCATGCGCTTGCGGCGCAGATCCAGGTAGCGGTGGCGCAGCCGCAGCTCTTCGCGGGTGTTCTCATCGTCGTGCACCGACACGGGAAAGGGCAGGTTGCCCTTAACGCTGTTGAGCACGGTGATTCCGTTGGCCAGCACTTCCACGGCACCGGTGGCCAGCTTGTCGTTCAACGATTCAGCCGGACGGGCCCGCACCTTTCCTTCCACCTGCAGCACGGTTTCGCTGCGCAGGTGCTCGGCCACAGCAAAGGCCTCAGCCCCAAGATCGGGATCCACCGTTATCTGCACGGTGCCGGAGCGATCCCGCAGGTCGATGAAGATCACGCCGCCATGGTCGCGGCGCCGGTCTACCCAGCCGCACAGCTGCACCGCGTTGTCGATGTTCTGCTCGCGCAGGTCGCCGCAACCGTTGCTGCGCATGGGAGTTTCAGCCGAGGACAGGCGAGTTTCCCACAGCTCAGGACCGGCGGTAGAAGGGGCGTTTGACCACGCAGGCGGGTTGGGCCTTACCGCGGATCTCAACGCTGAGTTCCGTTCCGATTTTGGCCAAGGCTGTGGGGACGTAAGCCAGCGCGATGGGCTCCTCCAGGGTTGGAGACCAGGTGCCGCTGGTCACCACACCGACGGTCTCGCCGTTGTGGAGCACGGGGTAGTCGTGACGGGCGATGGCGCGTCCCTGCAATTTGAGGCCCACGAGTCGTTTTGAGGGACCGGATGCTGCGGCCTGCTCCAGGGCCTGCCGACCGACGAAATCCGCAGGCATCTCCAGATGCACCAGCCAGCCGAGCCCTGCTTCAAAGGGGGTGGTGTCGGCATTCATGTCCATGCTGTAGAGATGCATGGCAGCTTCGAGACGCAGGGTGTCGCGCGCGCCGAGACCACAGGGGCTGACGCCGCGATCCAGCAGAACCTGCCAGAGCTTTCGTCCGTCGTCGTCGGTCAGCAGCAACTCGGCACCGTCTTCACCGGTGTAGCCCGTACGGCCCGTGAACACGGGATGGGCAAGACCTTTGAGGCTCAGGGTGCGATGTCCGAAGCGGGGCAAGCCGCTGAGGCTTTCGCCAGACAGCTCCTCCAGCAGAGGGATGGCCTGCGGGCCTTGCAGGGCTAGCAGTACGCCACCCGCCTTGATGTCGCTCACCGTGAGGCCAGCCGGTTCCATTTGGTCACGGATCCAGGCGGTGTCCGCTTCAGCGCAGGCTGCATTGATCACGAGCACCAGGGCACCCCGTTCGGCATCAACGGCGCCGCAGTCGTAAACGATCAGGTCATCGCGGATGCCACCGCTCTCGTTGAGCAAGACGGTGTAGCAGGCTTCGCCGGGTCCGATGCGATGAAGATCGCTCGGCACCAGCTGTTGCAACGCATCTTTCGGATTCGGGCCTTCCAGTCGCAAGACGCCCATGTGGGAGATGTCGAACATCCCCACCTGCTCCCGTACGGCCTTGTGCTCCTGGATCAGGCCGCTGAACTGCACCGGCATCTCCCAACCAGCGAAGGGCACCATGCGGCCGCCGCCGTCCCGGCAGAGCTGATGGAGGGGTGTGCGCTGCAGCGTCATGAACGGGAGGATGACCGCAGCATTCTTATGGAGTGCTTCACCAACTGGAAGGGAACCCGCAGATTCGCCAGCGGGACTGGTCCATTTTTTCGACCGTCCCTAGCTTGAGTGCTCTTCGCTGTCTGTTATTGACGCCCAATCCCAGCTGTCGCAGCTGTCAGCACTGTTCGGGGGGCGGAACAGCCGAAGGGTGGTGCCGCTTGCGTCGTTTGGCTGTGCATGCGGACGTGGCAGATCTCGTGGTCTGCCATCACTGGACACCGAGATCGCCTCAGTTGCCCATGTTCAGTAGGGAACAGCTCCCGCAGATGGATCAACAGCTTGAGCTGGACCGTACCTTCGCTTAAGACTCGGTGAAGCTTTGGTCAAGACTTCGCTGACTGTGATGTATGTCACGAAGAAGATGTGTTTTTCAGTCGATGATCATCTCTTGTCTTTTTTCACGAATTGACCGCGTTGTACCGATCTAATAATGCTCTTGAGCTGATCGGTGAGCATCCTGAGGCTGATCGTCTGACGCTGCCCACCGGCGCTTTTGTGTTCCGTCGTGGCGAACCGGTGCATGCCATTCATATTGTTCAGCAGGGGCTGGTGGAACTTAGTTGTGGCCCCCGAAACCGCATCCGCTACGGCTCCGGTGAGTTGTTTTTTTACGAGGATCTGGTGACCACCAACCAGTTCCACAGCCGTGATGCCAAAGCGTTGACCCCCCTGGCGCTGATCCGGCTGAACCGCTCGGGATTTCTCGCGCTGATCCATCGCCATCCCACCTTGGTGGTGGAGCTGATCGCTCAGCAGCACACCCGATTGCGGCAACAACGGGCTGATGCACGGCACTTTTATTGATCGGCACCCATCAGCAGGATCAGGCTGCGTGTCACCTTGGCTGCCAGAACGGAGCTGACCCCACTGCTGTCGAGTTGCGGTGCCAGTTCCACCACGTCGGCGGCTACAAGCCGATGGCCACGCAGCACATCAACTACGGCTGCGAAATCTCTCCAGAGGAAACCCCCTGGCTCGGGGGTGCCGGTTCCAGGCAGAACGGCAGGATCAAACCAGTCCAGATCCACGGTGAGATAAATCGGGCGGCCGGTCCAGGGGGCCATGGCGTCCCTCAGGGCCTGGACGTCATCCATGCGTCGACCACTGCTGTGCAGTTCATGGAATTCGTCGCGGGTGCCGCTGCGAATCGCCAGCTGCAGCAGGTCGCCACTGGGCAGCACCTCCAGGCAGCGCCGCATTGCGCAGGCGTGGCTGTGGCGGGCCCCAAGCCACTCCTCCCTGAGATCGGCATGGGCATCCAGCTGCACCAACACCAGATCGGGATGTTGGTTGGCGACGGCGGCTACGGCGCCGGAGCTGATCGAATGCTCACCGCCCAGCATCAGGGGGTTCAGACCCAGATCGAGCACCGCCGTCGTGGCCTGCTGCACGGCGTTCACGACCGGTTCCGGTGCACCGAAGGGGATGTCTACAGCACCGAGATCGGCATAGGCCAGATCCTCCAGATCCAAATCCAGCTGCGGGCAATAGGTTTCCAGGCCTTGACTGACCTCACGGATCGCTGCAGGCCCGAAACGGGTGCCCGGCCGGAAGGAGGTGGTGCCGTCGTAGGGAACGCCGAACAGGCCGACGCGGCAGCCGGCTGGGTCCCGGCGGGATCCCATGAAGATCCCGCCTTCGTTATCGAAAGGGGTCATGGCGCCAACTCCCGTGCGATGAAGGCGGGGATGGCATCCAGGGCGCCCTGTTGCCAGCGGGGGCTCCATATCTCACAGCCCTCGGCCACCAGGGCTGCCCGTGCGGGCTGCACAGTGCGATAACGGGGGCCATCCACTGCAGCGAAGGTCCAGCTCCACCAGCCACTGGGGTACATCGGCACCCAGCCGTAAAGGGGGTCGGCGTGACCGAACACTTCACGCAGCAGCCGCACCATGGCCACATGCACCTCGCGGAAGGCTTCCGGTGATTCGCTCTGGGTGGCGAAGACGCCGCCGGGTTTGAGGATGCGCCGGCAGTGTTCGAAAAAGGCTCGATTGAATAGGCCCTCCGCCGGGCCTGCCGGGTCCGAGCCATCCACCAGAACCACGTCGTAGGTTTTATCAGGAGCATTCGCGGCCCAGGCGATGCCATCCCCCACCGTGAGCTGACAGCGGGAATCACTCCAGGCCGCCGCGCCGATGCCCGGTAGGTGCTCCTGGCTCAGCTCCACCACCCGTCCGTCGATCTCCACCAGGTCGAGGTGGATCACCTCGGGGTAGCGCAGACATTCCCGGGCGGTGCCGCCATCGCCGCCACCGATCACCAGCACCCGTTCGATCGCCTCGGCGCTGCAGAGAGCTGGATGGACCAGAGCTTCGTGATAGTGCCGCTCCTGTTGCTCGGCCGTCATCCAGCAGCCATCGAGCAGCAGGCCCTTGCCATAGCGCTCGCTGCGGATCACGCTGATGCGCTGAAACGGGCTGGTTTCCTCCACCAGCACATCACCGGCAAGGCCATAGCGGACACCGCGGTGTTCTTCGTCGATCCAGCTGCTCATGAGGTGCAGAGGTGATCACTCCAGCTAAGGACCTCAGGGGGACTTCGCCAAACACCGTATGGAGCGTTTGTAGGTTTGCCGCACTCAACATCTAGTGTTTAATGAACGTGGATATGGGGCTGCAAGGAAGAGTGCAGCTCCGTGCCTTTTCTGACTGATGCCAGCTGATCCATCAGCGGCCTTCACTGCATCGCAGCGATTCGGCCGTCAAGACCAAAGTGCCAGCGTGGCGTCATGGTGCTGGATCTCCACGTCACGGATCGCCTGGTGATTCCCTCAGGGGACTTGCAGTGGCGCTTCTCGCGGGCCTCCGGTCCAGGGGGGCAAGGGGTGAACACCACCGATTCACGGGTGGAGCTGGTGCTGGATCTGCAGAGCTGTTCGGTGCTGGGCCCCTTTCGGCGGGCGCGCTTGCTGGAACAGCTGGCATCCCGGCTGTCGGACGGTTGTTTGCGTGTGGTGGTGGCGGAGGAACGCTCGCAGTGGCAGAACCGTCAGAAGGCTCTGCACCGCATGGCCGACCTGCTGCGGCAGGGTCTGCAGCCCCCGCCACCATCGCGAAAGTCCACCCGTCCGAGACGCGGTGCAGTGAAGCGTCGTCTGGAGGCCAAGAAAAAGCGCGGTGATCTCAAGCGTCAGCGCAGCAACCGGCCAACACTTGAGGAGTAACGCGCCGCCTGCCATGCGGATCGAGCAACAGACCATCGGTCTCACCGTGGACGACAGCTTGATGCGGGTTCATCTGGCCCGCCCCGTTGAGGAGGGCCCTTGGCCGGGCCTGATTTTTTATTCGGATATTTACCAACTGGGCGATCCGATCCTGCGGTTGGCGAATCGCCTGGCGGGCTATGGCTTTGTGGTGTCGGCGCCGGAGATCTTCCATCGCGTGGAGCCGGTGGGGACAGTGCTCGAGCCCGATGCGATCGGTCGTCTGAGGGGCAATGACGCGGCCCGTCGTACTGAAATCGCCTCCTTCGACGCTGATGCAAAGGCCATGTTGACCTGGCTGAGTGAGCAGACCGAGGTGGATGAGCAGCGCCTCGGTGCCATTGGCTTCTGCATCGGCGGTCATCTCGCCTTTCGTGCCGCTTTGCGACCGGAGGTGCGTGCTACCGCCTGTCTTTATCCAACCGGGTTGCAGAACGGAAAACTGGGCCGCGGCATCGCGGATTCGCTGCAACGGGCCGGCGAGATCAAGGGGGCCTTGTTCACGCTGTTCGGCTCCGAAGATCCCCACGTACCGGCTGAGGATCGTGAACGGGTTCTCGAAGCCCTGCGGGGGCTGAGGCACGAGACCGTGCTGTTTGAGGCCAATCACACCTTCATGCGTGATGACGGCTGGCGCTGGGATCCGGATCTTGCCGATCAGGCCTGGACCGCTGTGATCACGTTTCTGAGGCGTGAGCTGTTGCCTGCTCAGCCCTGATCTGGGCCTTGGCCTGCTGCCAGAGCGTTTCCAGCTCCTGGATACTGCGGCCTTGAAGATTGCCCTCCAGGGCGGCCTCCACTCGGGAGAAGCGATCGAGAAAGCGGTGGTTGGTGCCGGCCAGCCCCTCCTCGGGATCGAGGCGACACCAGCGCGCCACATTCACGAGGGTGAACAGCAGATCGCCCAGTTCTTCCTGGGCATGGCCCTGATCGCCGCTGGCGATGGCCTCCTTCAGTTCATCGAGTTCCTCCTGCACTTTTTCCCAAACGCCGGCCATGTCGTCCCACTCGAAGCCGGCTTTGGCGGCTTGCTTTGAGATGGCCATGGCACCGGCCAGAGCGGGCATGCCTCGCACCTTGCTGGTCAACCGATCGCTGAGGGGGCTGGTGGACTGAGCCAGGACTTCGGCCTGTTCTTCGGCTTTGATTTCATCCCAGCTGCGGAGCTCTCCGCCAAAGACGTGGGGATGGCGACGAATCAGCTTGTCGCTGATGGCGCAGGAGATGGCATCCAGATCAAAGCGGCCCTGCTCCCGGCCGATCTGGGCATGGAGGATCACCTGCAGCAGCAGATCGCCGAGTTCCTCCTTGAGGTGGTCGTCGTTGCCATGGCGAATGGCATCGGCCACTTCATGGGCCTCTTCCAGCACATAGGGCACCAGAGACGCATGGGTCTGCTTCAAATCCCAGGGGCAGCCCTGATCCGGATCCCGCAGCCGGGCTACCACATCGATCAGCTTCTGCAGTGCATCAGGCCGGTCTGGAGCCATGGAGGGGTGGATCGACACGCGCCCACCCTCTCACCGCCGCCGCCGTTGCCCTAGACGCCGCGGTGACCACTCCACAGGCCAGGGATCGCCATCCAGGATCAGGTGCAGCCAGGCACTCGCCTCCAGCCCGATTCCGAGGGCGATGGCCTGTTGAGGCTGCTGGTTCAGCCAACTGACCAGCGTCGGCAACCCGGCGTTTGTGGGCCACCCGATCAGCAGTGACACCACAACCCACCAGCTCAGCAGCCACAGCAATCGCAGGGCTGTGCCGATCAAGGGGCCGTGGGACCAGAGCGATCGGTGGGGAATTAGGTGCCTGTAGGGCCACCACAGCCCACGGAGCGGTCCCCAGCGCCGCAGGGCGTTGGAGTGGGTGTCGAGATCTGGTGACAGCCAGAGTCCGCCGATGAGGCATGCAGCCGCTGCGATGAACCCGGCGTCAGCTCCCCACCAAATTGCAGCAGCCATTCCGATGGGTGCACTGACAATCAGCGTGGCGCGGTCATGGGCTCTGCCGGAGGCCATCGTGAACCGACATGACGGCTGTGTTCAGGCTGCCGCGTTGAGGCAGAATTCGCTGCATTGGGCGATTAGCTCAGCGGTAGAGCACCTCCCTTACAAGGAGATTGTCACTGGTTCGATCCCAGTATCGCCCACTCTCCAAAAGCCCAGTCTCATACTAGTTTCTGAGCGGTCGTAAGGCCGCTTCTTTGTTGTCTGGCTACAGCTGGCCGCGGCTTGCTAGAGCTGTTTTGCTCTAAAAACTGCTCTAGAACGGCTTAGAGCAGGCCCCGCTTCCATGCCCGCCCAGCAATGGGAAAAAACGCTTCGGCGTCAGATCAAGGACAACCACGGCTTCGGCTGGAACGTCATTGCTCAAAGCGGCAAAACCAAGCTGACTCGCGTTTTTGAAGACGGCACCAAGAGCGCCAAGGTGCTGCCGATTGAGTGGAAGGCCACCAACTCAGTGCAGATCTTGAACGCCGTCACACGCGTTCGGCAGCTGATGGAAAGCCGCAACCTCAGCCTTGCTGAGGCTGTTCGTCTAGACACCGCAGAACTTGCAGTTCCCTCCAGTCACAGCGGCGTTGCTGAACAAGGTTGGTCGGCTGTTGTGCAGGAGTACCTGAAGGGCAAGCAAGGTCTTCGCAGCTCAACGCTGTCTGACCTCAGAACGCGTCTGAATCGTTTGTTGGTGTGCATGGATCAAAAGCCCAAGCCACGCGATTCAAGGGCCTTGCTGAAGCGTTACGCGCAACTCTTTTTTGCCGACATGGAATCTGGTGGTGAAGGCCGTAGGCGCAATGTTCAAAGCGTCGTGGCTTTCTTGCGTTACGCCGTTGATCGGGCTGGTGCCTATCAGTGTTGGCTGCCGCCGGAGAAGTCATTCACAGCTGAACTGATCGGTGTTTCCGCTACTAGTACGCAGGCGCGTTTAACCCCACCAATCAAGTCGCCAGACCTTGCTGCCCTGTTGGATCAGATGGAGGCAGATGGCCGTCATGATTTGCGTTTAGCGACAGCCTTGATATCGCTTTATGGGCTCAGGCCCGCAGAGTTGGCTCTGCTGAGCGTCAAGGAAGGTCGGCTTTATGCCGGTGCCGTCAAAAGGAACACGGCTTCACTGGCGCAGAAGCCAAAGCCACCACGGCTGTGCCTGCCACTGGATATCGAAGGCCGTGCAGGTGAAGGAATGAAGGCTCTGCAGCTTTATGCCTCTGGCCTGGTGAAACTGCCCCAGCCGGTTCTGAACGAAATTTCCAAGGTTGAGGAGAAGCAAAGCTTTAAGCAGGTTGGTCATGCCTACGGGCAGTTGCTTCGCCGATACGCACCCTGGCAAAACTTGGTGCGAAGTAATCCAGGTCTCAGCATTTATTCGCTGAGGCATTCGTGGGCATGGCGCTGTCATGTTTGCTCAACTAATCCTTTGCACGTTCGACAAGCAAGTGCGCTTATGGGTCATACCCCGACCGTGCACATGTCAACATATGGCAGGTGGGTTGATGAATCTAGTCTGCAAGCGGCAGTTGAGCGGTACTCCGAAGGTTTGGTCGCTGTTGAATAACGAAGATGGAAGAGTGGTATGCCTTGGTTAATAACGTGGTGCGCCACTTTGCTGCAGCCTGCTGTGGTTGACAGCCGCAGACAGTGCTCGCTAGGTTCTCATCAACATCTCACGGACAACGTCACAGCGATCCTGTGACCCCGTGAACAGCTTTTCCCAAGGCTGGACCGATTCGCTTCTACGTTGCGTCTAACGGGGTGGAACTTCAAACGTTCATCCTTTGCTCTGTAAATGAGTCGGACTGCGTCGAAACTGAAAAAAGCTCAGGGAAAGCTGGCCATGCTGGTTAACGGTCACGATGTTGACTTCCGTTACCCCGCAGGTGGTTTAGACGTTGAACAGATTGGCCAAAACCTGTTGAGGCTCAAGGAACAGCACGGTGATGCTGTCTTTGATTTCAGCAACTACAAGCCATACATCCGGCTGATTGCGCAGTGCATGGGCCTTAAACAGGAAGGTCTCCCGTGTTGTTACGGACCCCAGATGCCGCAGAGCATCTCCAAGTCAGTCAAAGCTATTTAAAACGCCTCAGAGACTCCCATGGCGGCTTCTTGGTCGGCGGGGAACACTATTTCTTGGGCGCCAGTTCTAACGCCAGCATCCGCTGGGACGTTGACCGTATCCAGAAAGAACTGCACAAGCGTGGTCGCATCCAACGCAAGGCAGACCAGCTCATCAAGGAGCTGGTCTGATGCCTAAACGTATACAACGCAAACGCACCGCTGGTTGGCGGATGCCTAAGAACACCGTTTATGTCGGTCGTCCTACTCGCTGGGGCAATCCATACCCAGTGACGCCAGCTAAGGATCGTGATCCTGGTGTTCCTGAGGAGACCTATTACGAGCTGGCGGTGGACAAATTCAGGTTCTGGCTTCTTTCGCCTGCTGCTGATGACTACTGGGAGCAGGTTCGACAAGAGCTGAAGGGTAAAGACCTTGCCTGTTGGTGCTCAGAAGACAAGCCCTGTCACGCCGACTTGTTGATCCAAATCGCAAACGAGGAATAAAAAAATGGCCACTCAAAAATTGAGCAGCCATGAGGCCCGTACAACCTCAAGGCTAAGTGAAAACCTACTCGCGGAGCAGGGTGTCAGTGCGCCCAAATCGACTGGTGCGACAAGTAGATCTAGATCTATAAAACCGCGCCTAGGTCATTTTTTAGAGCAGAAGCTGACCAGATCAGGGCGTAAGAACCCATGCGCTTGTGGTCGCGTTAAAGACGGCGACTGCCGCTTCAACGACAACACACTGTTCTGCCACAACAGCCCGCTGCAGGATCAATTCCGGTGGCGTGGTCAAACCTGGTTCTTGCATCGCACCAACTGCGGCCACACGGGCGCTTGCAACCTGTACAAGCCATGGCTGCCTGCTGGTCAACGCAAGCATCGGGCTACGGCAAAACGCAACGTCAGTACAAGGTGGCGAAGGCTGCTGCCTCAGTTCATTGCTGAATGGCGCGAGGCAATGGCATGTCCTGAATTTGAACTGTGCAGCCCGGATGAGCTGCGCCACTACTTCAAGGCCATTTACCGGGCGGAATACAAGGGCGACCAGTTGTTGCCGCTTTTGGTTGATGCCGCCAGGCACAACCCCAAATACCGGCGGTTTGTCATCGCTGTGCAGCACAAGCTCAAGACCTTGCGGTACCAACGCCGTGACGTTGATTGCTTCCGCAAAAACGATCTCGGCTGTCCCGAACTCCACGGGTGGCTGTCATGAGCGAATACGACTACCGGCCACTAAAGGACTTAATCCATGACTCAAAAAAAGGGGGTGTGCAGGACCTAGGAAAAAACTGGCGCGTTCATCAGTTCGCTGCCAGCGGCATTGTTGTGTTCCCTGCAGAGCGGGGCACTGGCAAAACAACCTTGATGAACCACTGCTGCGAGGCAGTTCAAGAAGGCACTCCCTTTCTGGGTGCCTTTAAAACACAGCAGGCCAAGGCACTGCTGATTCAAGGTGATGAGCCTGAGAAGTTCAGCGAACGCAAGTTCCGTCGTCAGGGACTGAAACGCAACTTTGATGTCATCTACTTAGATGAGCCGTTTCCATTTGAACAGCTCCTGGAGACCATTCAGTCAAAGGAGTACGGCTTCATTGGCTGCGACAGCTTGACCACCGTTCTGTGCTCAGAAGGGCAGCGCATAACTGACAGTGAAATTGTTGATGTCCTTTACCGACTCAACAAATGCCTGGTCAACAACGGCGTGTCGATGTTGATGAGTGCTCACTGCAATAAACGCAAGCCAGACGGAAATGGCATCAGGCGTAAGCGCTCAGAAATTGAGTGGGACGACATCTCTGGCATTGGAACCATCAGTGCTGCAGTTCAAGACGGCTGGGGTTTGACAAGCCTCAATGACGGCAAGTTTTCACTGCATGCCCTTGGCAAGCGGAATATCGAGCCAGGCACCACATGGGTTCTTGAGCGCGATGTCGAGACTTACAGCTGGTGGCTTGCAGAGCAGCAAGACCAACAGAAGCCAGTTGAGTCAGAAAACCTGGCCAAAAGGGTTCTGCAGCACGTTGAGCAACACGGCTATCAGTCCATCACTGAGATGGTCAAAGCTCTTGGTGGCAATGCAGAACACGCACGGCTGGTCTGCTTTGACCTGTTTGAACAAGGTCAGCTACAGCGTCACCAACGCAGAACCGGCAAGCGTGGCCGTCCTGAATACCTCTACGGCGTTGGGGATTTTTCCCATGTCTCGCACCCCCCCCTCTAACAACAGTTCCGTACATCGGTGGTGAGGACGATCCGGCATGGGGTCCACGTCCGGAGGTCATCTGATCGCTTTGTAGTCGCTGTTGCCGCTGCTCGTGAGCTGAGCAAGATATTGTGCATCAAGATGCACAACCGACGACCGCAGGGTGGTTATTACGGGCGCTGAGCAAAAAAAAAAGAGCCCGAAGGCTCAGTTGCAAAAAGTGCTGTTGCCGATTGTTCTACAACTCCCTGAGTATCTATTCCCGTAGCTGTCTGTGCCATTGTAAAAAGTAGAGTTGCCAATAGATCGCTGCTGGTAGGTAGAGCTGCCATTGCTTCCATACCCGTTGCAAAAAGTGCTGTTGCCGATTGTTCGACAGTTCACCGAATCGGCTTTAGCCGCGGCAGGTACAACTAACAGTGAAGAAATTAAGAGAAGTGTTTTCATGAGAGGTGGAAATGAAAATAGAAGTCAAGCCTTGCGGCTTTAATCAAACACCACATTTCGCGGTCATCTTACCCCGAGACCCAAAAATGTCATTCCCAAGCCCTACTGGCTTATCCAGGGCGCAAGGACGCTGTGCCAGTTCCACTCCGATCTCACTGGCAGGCTGAGTCTCAAGATTGCTGGACTCGATACATTCCCTTAAGAGCACCTGCTACGTCAGCAGGTGGTCAATCTTCTGAAATGCCAGCTGTGACTGCGGTTGTTGTGGGCTTTTCCGCTTTTTAGAGCAATCTTTAGAGCATTAGCGCCTGTGGACTTGGTGCGTAAAGCGGCCACGGAAGTGCGCTTCAAATTGCCGATCCAGTTGCGGCTGCACCAACATCACCCTCAAGGAATTAAGGCATCCGCAGGCTGCTGCGTACTGGCCGTCCCTTTCAGCTTTGGCGGCTAGGCGTTGATACTGCGTCGCCAACCAACCCACCATGTTCCGCAACTCTGATGAGTCCAGGGCGGTTGCAAGCTCACTTTGGGCGAGTTCTATGTCCCTTAGTGATGTTCTGCGAGAGCACCCCCACTTCAACGACAATTGCGTCGCTGCGTCAGTTGGTGGCACACCATCAGCAATCAGCTGAAGAGCCTCGTTACGGCGTTGAACACGTTGCTGCCTGGTGGTGATTGCCATGGTGATCAGCGGCGATTTATTGGGTCAGCTGCATTGCTGAGATGACACGCGTGTTTCGTGACCAGTGGTTGTCGATAGTGATTGGAGGAGCATCACTGGTGACGTTGGTGTGGCTTGAGGCGTTTGTCTGGTGATGACTGTCGTTACCTAGCTTCATGGTCGTGTGTACGTAAATGACGCTTCTGAAAGAGCCGCAGGCATTGCTTTTAGCTTTTCAGCTATGAATTTTCTGTCATGTCTCATGATCCATCCAACTGCTGGCGACAAAGCGATTTGTAAAGCGCAACTACTCCAATTGGCGCGTGAAATTGAAATAGAAACAAACATAAGACGAATGGAAATCGCTAGAGAGCGTTTTGCTTCAAAGGTTGATTCAGTTGTCGTAGTGGCAGGTCATGGCCGGGGGGTTTAAGGGCATAAATCGCTGAGATGCATTGCGCTGCAATGGATTTACCCCGGGGCCCCTTACCCGCCGGTTTGGTGGCCGGTTTAGCACTGCTGATCAGCTGAAGAGCCTCGTTTTGGCGTTGCTGGCGTTGTGCTCGTGTGGTGATTGCCATTGCGACCTAGAAACCTGTGCCTGAGATCATCGCCTCCACCTTGGTTCCTCTTAAGTATCGAAAATTTGCTGGCAAATCAGGCATATTCACAGTATCACTTCCATTCTTTTTGATGTATTCATTCTTCTTTGACTCAGCTAAGCCAGGGTTAGCCATTGCCCATGCTTTCATCCCAGGATTTTTCTCTAGATAACGATTCCACGGGCCCAGCGAGGCCAGTCTCTTAGCCTCCTTTAGTTTCATTGAGTATTCTTTGATGTCATTTGGATTTGTAGCACCTTCTTTTAAAATGCCAATCGTATACCTATAAAGAGGAGATTCTGGAGAGTTGCCAGATAAATTGCAACCGCCTCCAAACATTCCCGTTTCTCTAAAGTTCCAGGGAATACTTTTACCAATTATGCCATATGACCGGCCGACTTGGTTCTTGAAACTCACGCATTGATGATATAAATGAGTCACGCCTGGCACCGATCCCATCCCCATTGCTAATACAGTATTGCTAATCCTGGACTGCCAGACCGACTGGGTAAGGTCGAATAAATCGATTGCCATGGAAGCAGATTGGTATGCCAAAGAATTTTGCTGCTCGGCAGGAACTATGGCATGAGCATCAATTACCGGCTGAAATGTAGACGAGGAATTATTGAGGCTCGTGCCTGATGCAAGCCTGGACGCAACTTTTTTCATTGCATCTCTGAGCGCTGACAATTCATCATTTATTTTTGCTGGCTGAGAAAAAGCTTTTACGCAACCAAGAAAGTCTCTGGCGTCTTTGCACTGCTCGGCTACCTGAGGATCAACCTGTGCGAGTACAGGGCAACCGAAAGCCCATAGGGCAGCAACAATAGAAAACCGTTTCAATCTAAAGCACTCCTAGCTTGCCCCATTGTTACAAGGATCAAATCCTTTGATCAAAGAAGCCTGTGAGCTTGGAACATTTCCACCACTTGTTGGAGCTGCTCATCAGTCCAATGCGGGGACAGCTTGCTGATGCACCGCTGCACAGTGACCTTGCTGATTCGGTTTGGAGTGGCTTGCTCTAAGGCGACCTCAAGAATTGGTCTTGGGTCATCACTGAACTGATCCAACACGCTCATGACAACAGGGCGGTGAGTTTGGCAGCTCTGCTCTAAAAACTGCTCTAAAAAATTAGTAGGATTACTTTAGCTCAGTTGTGTCAGTGAATCTGAAGAAAAGAGCACCTCCCTTACAAGGAGATTGTCGCTGGTTCGATCCCAGCATCGCCCATTCGTTGCGGTAGTTCGCTAGAGGTGGAGAAGTCGCCTGCCGGCCATGTCACTTCATGTCGCGAACAAAATGGATGAAGTGGAAGCGGCTGTGTGGTGGGACCTATCCCGCATTGTTCGCCACTTCGAACGTGAAGGGATGAAGCGCAATGAGGCGAAGCAAGCCGTGTTGAATGCCGCTCTTCGTTTGATCAACGACGAGAGCTAGACGATTGGTGATCCATCGCCAATGCGTTCAGTGATTGATGAACGCAGGTGAGTGGAGTGCTCAGTTGTTGTTCTTCGATAAAACTTGGTCAGTCGTTTGTTATGCAGAAGCATCTGTTCTGAATTGAATGCTGTTCTGATGTGGAAGCCCTAGATAGTCTGCATCGCTCTGCTGATGGGTGCCTCGGCGGCTGCCTTTGATGGAGGAGGGTTGGATCAAGTTGGCATCGATCAGACGGATCGACAATGACAAACTGACGTGCAGCCTGATTACATCAGCTATCACGCTTCATGCATGGAACGAAAGATGAGAATGTGGGGTGAAGTTGCAGAATTGATGAATGATCTTGCGACAGCCCAATGCCATTGCGAGTACATAGAGCTTGAACAAGCTGGTGCGTTCAGCGATGCCGTCAGAGAGTCTGCGGCGGCAGGTTGTGCTCGACGAGGCTCCCGTGACAAGAAAGAGGCCTTTATTGAGTGGGCCCTGCCCCGTCATCAGCAACGGATGAATGCTGATTGATTGCTGGTCAGATCCACCTCAATCTCGGCGGAGCCAGGGATCAGCATTGCCGAACCACTCGCTGAGGTCATCACTGCGGCGATGCATGTCACCTGGATCGCAACTACCGAGGTCCATGTCGATTAGCAGTTTGTCGAGCCCCGTCACAGCGCCTTGTTGCTGTCTGCGTTGAGCCCGGTTCATCCAGGAGAGGACGCTGCGGTCTCGATCGGCAAATTTCTGTAGGTAAACCCGTTCGGTTAAGGAGACTGATTCGCCTTGTGCGATGCGATCGCAGATGTTCTGAAGTCGGAGACGGGTCGTCGTTGTGATCATCAGACGGTTGGCTTTGCCTGGTGATAGGCATCGCGACCAAGGTCATGGGTAACCATTCACACCGGAGAGGTTGATGTCAGGAGTTCAACGCCTTTGGATTTGACGTCAACCCTTGATGAGTTTGAAAACCACCCACCCCGCAGCTAAGCCCAGCAACCAGTTAAGCCAGGTAAGTTTCAGCACTAGCGCAGCAACGACACCCACAGCAAAGAGGATCAAGAAGCGACCAAGGGTCATCTAAACAGCTCAAATGACCTCATCAAAGCGGAGACAACGCCTGATGGGAACTACTGATTGCTCTGGACATCCTCTACGGCGTGGAGCTGGGAGGCGTAGGGGTAATCAAATCCCCTCTCCCGCTCGCGCAGGAATTCTTCAGCCTCCCAGAGACCACACACTTCCCGACAGTTCCGGTCCCGATCGCAAACCCAGAAGCCGCCATCACGAATGGAATCGATGGTGGAACCCATTGGAGTTTCCACCACGCGTCCTCCGAGTTTGATCATGGGACTGGTGTGTTCAGGGTGCTCTTACCGTCTCAGCGCGCACGATGTCGGGCTGTGAAATTGATAACCGTTGAACACAGCGAAATAAACGACCTGGCGCTGAATCAGAGCCAGTTGGCGCTGATGGCTCGGTAGGAGAGGTCATATAGCGGTGCCGGTGCAATCCTGGCGCTGTTGACTTCAAGGTCGAAGCACCCTTCGGCTTTGGCCATCTGGCGACGAGCGCCTTCAAGAAGTTGCTGGCGTTGGGTGCGCTTTTGAATCATTGAGAGGGGGGACATGGGCGTCTCCACAGCGTCCTGGCCCCCGTTGCATGGCCTGGAACGAACTGCATCCGGAAGATCCGGGTCAACGTTACGAAAATTTAGCCTGTTTTTGTCGCCGATGCGACGGAAGTCGCGCTGCCCGTCGCATCGGTCGAGTTTCTGAGGCTCAGAAGCAGAAGGGAAGGAACTGGGTGCGGCAAGCGGCGTAGCCATCCACCAGTGGCCCCAGGCCGATTTGGTGGGCAATGCCAGCTCCGGTGAGTCCTTCGGTGATGATCCCGATCACGATGCCGAGCATGGCGGCGCGGCCATTGAAGCGCTCAGCTTGCTTGAGCTGTTCCAGATGGATTTCACGGGCTGCGGTGGTCTGGAACCAGTTGTCGTTGGAGTTGGTCATCGGGGATCTCGATCGATCTGTAAAGAACTGTAACGCGATCTCGCCGATTGCTCCTTTTGAGTTGGTAAGGATTTGCTTCCCTTACGGTTTCAGCACCAAACGCTCTCCTGGTGTGGGGTCTAGCCATTGGGTGCTCGTCGGCAGGTCGCGGCCGGTTTGCTCCACAGAACCGCTCATCTGCAGGATTCCACTCAAAGCGCCGCTGAAACGCACATCGCCACCGGAGGTGCTGGCCAGCATGGTGGTGGGTTGGAAGCGCTGAACCAATTCCGGCGCCACGCTGCAGCCCTTCACAAAAGCACCCAGGGCTGGAAGACCCAGATCCACCATCGGCGTGATCACGGCATCCAGAGGTTGTTCGGGAAGGGTTGGGTCCAGGAATCCATGGGGTTCCAGGTAGAGCTGTCCGGCCTCGTGCTCCAGCAGATAGCCGTTTTCCACCATCGGAACTGGAGCGCCGGCGGTGGCACGCACCGTGAGTCCCTGATGGTTGGTTGTCTCACCTGGTTTAAGGCTGGTGATGGTTTGAAATCCCAGTAGTCGCACCACCCGTGCCGCGGATGCCGAGCCGATGACGGGCAGATCGCGCGGCAGGAGATCAAGACTTTCGGGGTGGCTGTGATCCGCCAAGCCCTGGGTCAGCAGCAGCAGATCGAGTGTCCCAGGTGCGGGACGCTCATGGGGCAGAACCCCTTTCAGAAGCCAGGACCCCGGAGGAAAACTCAGGCTTCCCCTGAGCCAGGGGTCCACAAGCACGCGCAGGTTGTTGAATTCCAGTAGCCAGCTATTGGCTCCGTAGTAGGTCGCTGCCAGGGTCATGGTTTGAAGCTTCGCTGCGGACGGCAGCTGCTGCAGAAACCAAAGAATTCAAGCGTGTGAAACAACAATTTGAAGTCTCCTCGACTGTCAGCAGGCACGTCGATGCCATGGATGGGGCAATGGTCCAGCACCTGCGTTGTTCCACAGTCCACACAGGTGAGGTGATGGCGATCCCGGTCCACAGGGGCGTAGAGCGCTTCGCCGGTGGGCAGATGGCGACAGCGCACCAGGCCCCGTTGCTGCAGTTGCCGCAGATTGCGATAAACGGTCGCTAGTCCCATGGATGCCTCGTCATCGAGGCTGCGATGCAGCTGTTGACCACTCATTTCATCCCCACAGGCGTTGAGAGCCGTCAGCAACGCCTTTTGACGGGCGTTCAAGGCAGGAGAGGAACCAGTCATGGCATCAGAAGGCCACCAGCCAGCGTCCAGCGCAGCTGATTGATAACAGCACCATGCTGCAGCTCAGCCAGCCCCAGAACTTTGCGGTTGAGAGCCGTCGGGCCAAAACCACAGCGCCAGCCCAACCGATGCTGATGACCAGGGTCTGACAAAACGCCAGCACATGGGAATCAGCCGACCAACGGGGCCAGCCGCTGGGCAACACGGTGCCAGCTTCCAGCATTCCCATCGGAAGATGACGTGCGAGGAGCAGGGCCCAGAGCAGGGGCAGCGCTGCCAAAAACCAACGTCGGTTTAGCCACAGCCCGGCTGTAGAGGGGAGAGCAAGAGCAAGCAGGGCGAAACTCAGCCGTGGCAAGAGCGGACCCTCCTGCAATGACGCTGGTGCCAAAGGCAACCAGCTGAGCAGCTTTTCCCAGTGATGCAGTGTGATTCCCCCAGCAAGCACCAGGATCAGCCCCCGCTCGCCATCTGGGCTCCGCATGTCTTTCTGCACATCAGCGGCAGGGGGCCTCAGACGCAGTTGCACCGATCGGTTTGGACAGGCTTGGGTGCAGGTCATGCACAGAACGCAATTGCGGTTGTCACTGAGGTGAGCCGGGTGCGTGCCCAATGGACAGCCCTCCGTGGCGAGCCCCTCTCCCTTGGGCTGGACCTCCCTTGAAGCAGGCGTAGCTGCTGCAGCTGCCACCGCAGGTGCCGGCTTCAGCCCTCAGTTCCAGCATCGAAAGTTTGGCGAACAGGCCGTTCATCCCTCCCACGGGACAGAGGTAGCGGCACCAAAACCGTTTTTCGAACAGCAGCGATCCGACCACAGCCCCTGCTGTGATCAGCAGCAGCAGGCAACTGCTGAGCCAGGCGGTGTTTTCAAGATTCCACACCTCCTCCCAGATCAGGATCAAGGCAAACCCTGCTGCGAGCAGGTTTGAGGCCCAGCGATCGGTGTCGCCATGGGGCCAGAGCCGCTTGCGCCATGGGGTCAAACGCTGGGCGATCTGCCCCCAAACCATGAAGGGACAGATGGCACACCAGAGCCGACCCACCAGGGGGTAGCTGATCAGGATCAAGGGCCACCACCAGGCCCAGAACAGTTTCAGCATCGGGTTGTCGGCACGTGCCTGGGGCCCAAGCCAGAGCGCCAGATTCACCGCAACGAACAACCAGCTCACCAACCCGAACAGCAGTCCATTCCAGAGCTGGGGGGCCCGCATCCACTGGCGCAGCTCTGGCTTCCAGCGCCACAGATCAAACCTGGCCTTTTGGTTCCGATTGCCCGTCCAGAACACTGCCTCGGGAAGCATGGTTGGCAGTTCTCCAGCGGACGACTGTTGCCGGGCCTGACGGGGCGCTCGATCCACCAGGGTCTCCAGTTCGCGCAGGTTGTTGGCTAAGTCATGGTTCTGCAGCCTGCGGACCACCGCATCCGGCACCGCGGGGGGCTGTTCCCACCCCAGACCAGAGCTCTGCAGCCGGACCATGTAGCGAATCCAGTCCCCCACCAGGTCCTCCCCGCGCACCCGCAGGGGTGGAACTCTGATCAGTTGTGCAATCCCATCGTGGCAGGACAGATGGGTTTCGCTGGTGAACAGAACGCGGGCGGTGAACTGTGGTGATTCACCCCGCGCCATGGAGATCAAGCGTTGCTGCACGGCCGGTTCCAGGCGATCGATGCCGCTCACCAAAAGGGAGGAGTCCAGCAGGTCATCCAAAAGCAGTCGGCCATTGCCCTGGAGATCTCCAGCATCCAGGCGCACAAGCAGCCGGCGACGGCGCTCGGAGCCGTAATGCACCAGCGCAGCAAGGTTGTCTTTCTCCAGTCCCGGTTCCCCCCTGACCAGCAGAGGTCGGTGCTCGGCATCCTTGGCTGCCTCCAGCAAGGCCTGCCGAAGCCGATGGGCGTAACGGCTCGATCCCACAACGCCACGGCGGGCTCGCCCCATCACGTATGGAATCAACCGCCCGATGGCGGTGGGCTGGTCAGGCACTGATCAGCCGTTCGCTGAGTTGCCAGAGCCGTTGACGCTGCTCACGGTCGAGGGCGGCTGGAGCGATGCGGCAGCGGGTTGGGTGGCCGCGCATTCCCCCCAGTTGGTCTGGGCCGTAGTGCTCTCCCCCCTGCGCTGTCGCGGCTGTAGCGGCATGCAGCTGAGGTAAGGCGCCCATGGCAGCGCTTTGGAACAGGGGATCCATCAGGCGGTATGCCACAGCCTCCAGACGGTTGCCGCCACTGGCGATCGCTGTTGGCTGCAGATCCGTACGAGCCAGGCCGGGGTGGGCTGCCAGAGAGCGGATGCCGCCGCCTTGCTTCTGCTGCCGTGCCTCCAGTTCCAGGGCGAACATCACATTGGCCAGCTTGCTCTGGCTGTAGGCGGCGTAGCGGTCGTAGCCCTGTGCCCAGCTGGGGTCAGTCCAGCGAATGCGTCCGAAGTACTGGGCGCCGGAGGTCACGGTCACCACGCGGGCATCGTTGCGACCCTGCATCAGCGGCAGCAGTTTTAGGGTGAGGGCCATATGGCCCAGGTGGTTCACGCCCAGTTGCAGCTCATGGCCCTGAACGGTCAGCTGACGCGGTGGGGCCATCACCCCGGCGTTGTTGAACAGCAGATCCAGGTGGCCGTAGCGATCACTCACCTCGGCTGCAGCACGCTGCACACTGTTGAGGTCCGCCAGGTCAAGCTCCAGCAGATCCAGGCCGGTGAGCCCCGCTTCCAGCAGCTGCTTCCGTGCCGTTTCGGCTTTGCGCCGGGAGCGGCAAGCCATGATCACCGTCGCCCCGCGAGCGCTCATGGCGCGGGCGGTGGCCAGGCCCAGACCGCTGTTCGCTCCTGTGACAAGCGCAACTCTCCCCTCCTGGGAGGGGATGTCGTCAACGGTCCAGACCATGGCTCGGTTCAGTCTTCGGGGAACAGCAGCTCAGCCAGCTCATCGGCATCCACGTCATAGACGCGGGCCAGGCTGGTCTCGATCGCACTAGTGACTTCACCGGGGAGGAAGCGCATGGCATTCAGTGCGTCTTCGGTGATGTCGTCAGTGAGCAATTTGTCGTCACCGTCGAGCTTCTCGTCGTTGATCACCGCCATCACCCAGCTCTGGTAGGCGTAGACCAGATCGGAGAATTCAAGTTCGGGATCGTTGAGATCCAGGGCCATGGGGGAAGCAGCCGGTTCGTCCAGTCTGACCTCTCGCAGGAGAGGATGAGTGTCATGGATTCCGCTGATGCCACTGGCCTGCAGGCCACCCTGTTCGATTTCGCCATCGGCGAGTTAGTGAAGCAGCACCGCGAGAGCTTCCAGCCGTTGTGGACGGTGGACAGCTGGGTGAAGCTGCTAATCTGGTTGTCGCTCAACTGTGGGTGCTCTGGACATGAGGCCGGGATGGCCCGTTTTGTTGAGGCCCTTGGCTCCACTGTGACCACGCGCATGCGGCGAGTGTTCTTTGAGCGGGAGCTGGAGGACCTCGATTTGCAGGTGATGGCCGATCCGGCAGAACAGCAGGTTTTGGTGCTGCCGATGGGACCTGGTGTCCCCCTGGATCTCGATCGGGCCGCGGCGGTGATCGAGCAGGTGCAATTGCAGGACCATGTGGTGGCTGACCGGGTGCGCTGGCAGCAGCTCGATGCGGTGGTGGCCGTCCCGCGCCTGGAGACAGCGGTATGAATCTGATCGGGCGCTACAGCAATTCCGGCTACCTGTCGGTTGCCGATGCGGTGCGTGACTTCTTCGAACGCCGTGTGGATTTGCAGCGGCCCGGCGTGGCCTTCGTGCCGGAGGGTGAGGGGGAACCGGCGAAACAGAGCACTGACATCAGCCTGGTGGCGATTGATCGCTTGGAACCGGAATCCTTTGCTCTGTCGCAACTGATCCTTCGTGGGGTGACGGCCGGCCTGGAGCGTTATCTGAAGGAGCGGCCCCTGTTTCGCGATTGCTGTCCGGAGCAGAGCCTGTTTGTGAATCCGATCTTCAACCTTCAGCACTACGCCCCCGGGGAGGGCTTCAAGCGCTGGCACTGCGACTGGATGATCAGCGATGAGGCCACTGAACCCGTCCACCGGGTGCTGGCCTGGATTCTCTATTGCAACGACGTGGATGAAGCTGGGACCGAGTTCCACTGGCAGGACCACCACGAACCGGCGGAACGGGGCAAGTTGGTGATCTTTCCGGCTGGTCCGTCCCACATTCATCGCGGACGGGTCAACGAGAGCGCCCGAAAGCTGATCGCCACCGGCTGGATCAACGCCGGTCGCCAGGAGGACTATCTACGGCGTCTCGCCCGTTGAGCTGGGCTCATCCTCTGGGGTGACGTCCTCCGCTTGAAATTGATTGCTCGTGCAACCTGCGCAGAGGACTGCAAGGGTGATGCCCAGGGTCAGATTCCGGGTCCGGATCGCACCCATGCCGTGACCTCGATATTGTGGTTTAGGGCCTTTCGTCTGAACGAACAGGGCTTTGCGAGCATGGCCCACTCATTGCACCGCTTCCGTGCCCGAACTGGCCAAGACCTACGATCCGGTTGGTACGGAAGCGTGCTGGCAGCAGGCCTGGGAAGACCAGGGAGCCTTCCATCCTGATCCCAAAGCACCCGGTGAACCGTTCTCGGTGGTGATTCCGCCGCCGAACGTGACCGGCAGCCTGCACATGGGCCATGCCTTCAACACAGCCCTGATCGACACGATCGTGCGCTCCCAGCGCCTGGCTGGGAAAAACGTTCTCTGTCTGCCGGGCACCGATCACGCCTCGATCGCCGTGCAGACGATTCTCGAGAAGCAGCTCAAGGAGGAGGGCAAGACCCGTCACGACCTCGGCCGCGATGCCTTCCTGGAACGGGCTTGGCAATGGAAGGCCGAAAGCGGTGGCCGGATCGTGGGCCAGCTGCGGCGTTTGGGTTATTCCGTGGATTGGCAGCGCCAGCGCTTCACCCTCGACGAGGGCCTGAGTGAGGCGGTGAAAGAGGCCTTTGTGCGCCTGCATGAGCAGGGGCTGATTTACCGCGGTGAGTACCTGGTGAACTGGTGCCCCGCCTCCGGTTCGGCGGTGAGCGATCTGGAGGTGGAGATGAAGGAGGTGGACGGCCACCTCTGGCATTTCCGCTATCCGCTCAGCAGCGGCGATGGCCATCTGGAGGTGGCCACCACTCGGCCCGAAACGATGTTGGGTGACACGGCGGTGGCGGTGAATCCCACCGACGAGCGCTATGCCCATCTGGTGGGCCAGACCCTCACGCTGCCGTTTGTGGGCCGTGAGATTCCGATCGTGGCCGACGACCACGTGGAGAAAGACTTCGGCACCGGCTGCGTCAAGGTGACGCCGGCCCACGACCCCAACGATTTTGCCATCGGCCATCGCCACGATTTGCCTCAGATCACGGTGATGCGCAAGAACGGCACGATGAACAAGGAGGCCGGCCAGTTCGAAGGGCTTGATCGCTTCGAGGCCCGCAAGGCTGTGGTGGCTGGCCTGGAGGAGCTGGGCCTGCTTGTGAAGGTGGAGGACTACCGCCACAGCGTTCCCTATTCAGACCGCGGCAAGGTGCCGGTGGAGCCGTTGCTCTCCACCCAGTGGTTTGTCAAAACCGAGCCCCTGGCGGCTCGCTGCCGCGAGGCCCTCGAGAAGCAGGATCCCCGCTTCATCCCAGAGCGCTGGGAGAAGGTGTATCGCGATTGGCTCACCGACATCCGCGACTGGTGCATCAGCCGTCAGCTCTGGTGGGGCCATCGCATTCCCGCCTGGTTCGTGATCAGCGAGACCGGCGGCAAGTACACCGACACCACGCCCTATGTGGTGGCCCGCAACGAAGCCGAAGCCCTGGCGAAGGCCAAGGCGGAGTACGGCGCGGCGGCGGAGATCGAGCAGGACGAAGACGTGCTCGACACCTGGTTCTCCAGTGGCCTCTGGCCCTTCTCCACCCTGGGTTGGCCTGATGCCGATAGCGCCGACCTGCAGCGCTGGTACCCCACCAGCACCCTGGTGACGGGCTTCGACATCATCTTTTTCTGGGTGGCACGGATGACGATGATGGCCGGCGCCTTCACCGGTGAGATGCCCTTCCAAGACGTGTACATCCACGGCCTGGTGCGGGACGAGCAGAACCGCAAGATGAGCAAAAGCGCCGGAAACGGCATCGATCCGCTGCTGCTGATTGAGCGTTATGGCACCGATGCCCTGCGCTTCGCCTTGGTGCGGGAGGTGGCCGGTGCGGGGCAGGACATCCGCCTGGACTACGACCGCAAGACCGACACCTCCGCCACGGTGGAGGCCTCGCGCAACTTCGCCAACAAGCTCTGGAACGCCACCCGCTTCGCTCTGATGAACCTGGGCGGCGAAACGCCGGCCCAGCTGGGGGATCCTGACCCCGCGGCCCTGCAGCTGGCGGATCGTTGGATCCTCTCCCGCCTGGCCCGGGTGAACCGGGAGACGGCCGAGCGCTACAGCAGCTATGGCCTGGGTGAAGCGGCCAAGGGGCTTTACGAGTTCGCCTGGAACGACGTCTGCGACTGGTATCTGGAGCTGAGCAAGCGCCGTCTCAACCCCGGTGAGAATCCTTCAGCAGAGGCTCTCGCCGATCAGCGGGTGGCCAAGCAGGTGCTGGCCAAGGTGATCAGTCAGATGCATCTGATGTTGCATCCACTGATGCCCCACCTCACCGAGGAGCTCTGGCACAGCGTGACGGGTGAGTCGGAAACCACCTTCCTGGCCCTGCAGCCCTGGCCGGTGCTGGACGAGAGCGCTCTGGATGATGCCTTGGAAGCCTCCTTTGCTGAGCTGATCGCTGCAATCCGTGTGGTGCGCAATCTGCGCGCTGTGGCGGGGCTTAAGCCCTCGCAATCGGTACCGGTGCGTTTCGTCACCGGCCGCGGCGAGCTGGCGGCGGTGCTCAACCAGGGCACGGCTGACATCACGGCCCTGACGCGGGCGGAGTCGGTGGCGGTGATGGCGCCGGCAGAGGCGGATGCAGCTCCGGTGGCCAAGGCCCTGGCGGGGGTGAGCGGTGAGCTGCAGGTGCTGCTGCCGATCGAAGGCCTGGTGGATCTCGATGCGCTCAAGGGCCGCCTCGAGAAAGACATCGCCAAGGCCGAGAAGGAGATCAAGGGCCTGGCGGGCCGGCTGGGCAACCCCAACTTCGCCGATAAGGCACCGCCGGAGGTGGTGGCGGAATGCCAGGCCAACCTGGATGAGAAGCAGGCCCAGGCCGATCTGGCCCGCAAACGCCTGGCGGATCTGAGCTGAGTCGGTGATTCAGGTTGAGGGGCTGAGCAAGACTTACCGGGTTGCCGAGAAGCAGCCCGGCCTGGCTGGCACCCTGCGCCATTTCATTCGCCGCCGCACCCGGGATGTGACAGCGGTGCAGGACGTGTCCTTCCGGATCGAGCCCGGCGAGATGGTGGGCTTTCTTGGCGCCAACGGCGCTGGCAAAACCACCACCTTGAAGATGCTCTGCGGCCTCATTCACCCCAGCGCTGGGGAGGTGCAGGTGGCGGGCTTCAGTCCGCAGCGCCGTCAGGCGGAGTTCCTGCGGCGGATCACCTTGGTGATGGGTCAGAAACAGCAGCTGCTCTGGGACCTGCCGCCGATGGATTCGTTGCGGGTGAATGCGGCGGTGTACGGCATCCCCGATGGCGTGGCCCGGCGACGGATCAGTGAGCTGGCTGATCTGCTGGAGCTGGGGGAGGAGCTCACCCGGCCGGTGCGCAAGCTCTCCCTCGGTCAGCGGATGAAGGCCGAACTCCTGGCGGCGCTCCTGCACGAGCCGCAGGTGCTGTTCCTCGATGAACCCACGCTGGGGCTGGATGTGAATGCCCAGGCCAGGGTGCGCACATTCCTGGCTGACTACAACCGCCGCACAGGAGCCACTGTGCTGCTCACCAGCCATTACATGGCCGACATCACGGCCCTGTGCCCCCGGGTGCTGCTGATCCACCAGGGACGCTTGTTTCACGATGGGCCGCTGGACTCCCTGGCTGAGCAGCTGGCGCCGGAGCGCGAGGTGCGGTTGGAGTTGGAATCTCCTGTTGATCCCGCGGTGTTCGCGGGTTTGGGGAGGCTGGAGCTGATCGATGGCTGTGATGTGCGGCTCCTGGTTGCAAGGGATGAGCTCACCGCCGTGGTGGCCCAGCTGCTCGAGCGCTTTGCGGTGCGCGATTTGGATGTCACCGATCCACCGATTGAGGAGCTCATCGGTGGGCTGTTCCGGCAGGGGCGCGTCTGATGCGGATCTTCGGGCTGAATCGGCGGATCATCCGCGTGCTGCTGGGTTGCCAATACGCCCACATGCTCGAGTACCGCGCCGAGATCGCCCTCTGGGCGCTTTCCGGAGTCTTGCCATTCATCATGCTGAGCGTCTGGAGCGGTAGCGACGCGCGTTCAGGGCTAGGTCTCGATGGAGTGGCCCTCGATCGCTATTTCCTCAGTGCCTTTCTGGTGCGCCAGTTTTCGGTGGTTTGGGTGGTGTACGACTTTGAGGATGATGCTCTGAGCGGTCGGCTTTCGCCCTACCTGTTGCAACCGCTGCACCCGCTCTGGCGCTATGTGGCGGCGCACCTCGGGGAACAGCTCACCCGTTTGCCTTTTGCCGCTCTGATCGCTGCCGTGTTCTTTGCAGTGCAGCCGCAAGCCTTCTGGTTGCCGTCGTTGGGGGGCTTCCTGCTGGCCTGGCTGGCCATCTGGATGGCTTTCGCCATCGCTTTTCTGTTCCAGAGCCTGATTGCAGCTCTGTGCTTCTGGAGTGAGAAGGCCAGTGCCTTGGAGCGGCTCCAGTTCATTCCCTTCCTGTTCCTGTCCGGTCTGTTGGCGCCGCTCACGGCCTTCCCGCCGGCGGTGCGGGCCTGGGCCCAGTGGACCCCGTTCCCCTATTTGATCGATTTCCCGGCTCGGGTGTTGGCAGGCCAGCCGGTGGATCTGTTGGCGGGTTTTGGGGCGCAACTGGCCTGGATCGCGTTGTTGTTGCCGTTGGTGCTGCTGCTCTGGAGGGCCGGGGTGCGTTATTACAGCGCCATGGGGGCCTGATGGGGCGCTACTGGCGAACCCTGCGTCGCTTCTGGGGGACGGCCCTGGCCTCACAGCTGGAATACCAGGCCAACGTGCTGATCGAGCTGCTGGCGGTGGCGATGAGCCTCAGCGGCAGCCTGTTCCTGCTGTCGCTCTTCTATGGCCCCGATCAGACATTGGGGGGCTGGAGCTGGGCCCAGGCCCTGATGGTGCAGGGGCTCTACACGGTGTTCGACGGCATGGCCACCACCTGGTTGCGCCCCAACCTCGGGGCGATCGTCACCCATGTGCGTGAGGGCACCTTGGATTTCGTGCTGCTCAAACCGATCGACAGCCAGTTCTGGCTGTCGCTGCGCACTCTGTCGCCGGCGGGGCTGCCGGAGATCGGTCTGGGGCTTGGGCTTTTGGCTTGGGGCAGCCATCAGGCCGGTGTGGTGCTCAGTCTGTCTGCGCTTTTCACCCTGCTGGTGATGCTGCTGGCCGGTGGCTTGATCCTCTATTCGCTCTGGTTCCTGATTGCCGCCACCAGCATCTGGTTCGTCAAAACCTGGAATGCCACTGAGGTGCTGCGGGCTCTGCTGGCCTCCGGCCGTTATCCCCTCAACGCCTACCCGCCGGCCCTGCGCCTGCTTTTCACCCTGGTGCTGCCGGTGGCGTTTCTCACCACGGTTCCCGCTCAGGTGCTGCTCGGTGAAGCCGCCGCACCCATCCTGCTGGCGGGCCTGGCTCTGGCGGTGCTGTTCTTTGCGGCGGCGCGGGCTTTCTGGCTTTTTGCCCTGCGCTTCTACACCTCAGCCTCCAGTTGAGTGCCATGCTCCGCCGAGTGGGTGGGTGTCCAATTGATCTCCCTGGTTCAGCACTGGCTCCCGGATGCGTTGGAGCTACTTCGCTCCCCGCTGGGGGCGGTGGCGTTCATTCCGCTCTATGCCCTCTGGGTGACCTTGCTGCTGCCGGGGGTGTGGGCCTCGATGCTGGCCGGGGTTCTTTATGGCACCTGGCTTGGCAGTGGCCTGGTGTTCGTTGGCGCCAGCCTTGGGGCGGTGGTGGTGTTCCTGCTTGGTCGCACGGTGCTGCGCGACTGGGCCCAGCGCCGATTGGAGCAGCTCCCCAAGCTGCAGGCGGTGGAGCGGGCCGTCAGCAAGGAGGGGCTGAAGCTGGTGTTGCTGACGCGCTTGTCGCCGGCTTTCCCCTTTTCACTGCTGAATCTGGCCTATGGCCTCAGCGAGGTCTCGTTGCGGGATTACAGCCTTGGGTTGATCGGGATTCTTCCGGGCACGGTGCTGTTCTGCGGACTTGGCGCCCTGGCCGGTGATGTGGCTCGGTTTGGTGAGGTGCTGGCCGGTGAGGCAGATCCGATCACCTGGGCTTTGCGGGTGGCGGGTGTGCTGGCCACGATCGGTGTGGTCGTTCTGGTGAGCCGTGCTGCACGCCAGGCGCTTCAGGAGGATGAGTCGCCGCTCTGATCCGTGTTGGGCAAGGGCCAGTCACGCAGGGCGGCGATCAGCACAAACCAGATCAGGCGCAGGCGCGCAAGAACACCTGGGCGCGCTGCAAGATCGGCCAATTTGGCTCTGCCGCAGTCGGTTTTGATCCAACGGTGCAGTTCCATCAGAAGAAAGAAAAGATCAAGAATGTTCGACTAGTGCGCAACGAACATGTCCCGCAAGAGAGCTTGACCAGATCTTAAACCTGTCATAAATCTTTCTTTCCTTATGAATGGCATTTTCACTTCGGGTACGTCTTTTTTTCCGTGATCAGCGACAAAATTATCAGCCCTTTGCAATCGGTTAACCCCGGTGGAGCTGAAAAGGTTGATTGGGACCCTTCGGCTAAAACCGCTTTCGTTATCACCGGTGAGTACACCGATGACAAAGGTGGCCAGGTTGTAGCAGTTGATTACTCCAATGGTTACGACCAGGGAGTAGTTGTTGCTGAGTATTATCTGGAAGGCGACGTCTCCGACGTTCGCGTGAGCTCAAAGGGTTTGGTCGCGGCCTCTGTTTTCGATCGCGACACCCGCGAGGGCAAGGTTGAGTTTTTCAACTACGAAGCAGGCGAACTGATCAGTCGCGGTTCTGTTGACGTTGGCTTCCAGCCTGACCAGCTGTCCTTTACGAAGAACGGCCGCAAGCTGGTTACTGCCGATGAGGGAGAGCCTCTGGATTTCTACGGCTCCGATGAGTCAGGTCAGAACCCCCCAGGAAGTATTTCAATCATTGACATCAATAACAAGAAACCCTCTAAGTCTGCCGTTGATATCCTCTACTTCACAAAGAATAACAGTTATTACCAGAACAATGGTGTACGGATGTATGGCCCTGAGAAAGAGGGCAATAACAACTTTGCACGTATCGACCTCGAGCCTGAGTACGTCGGAATTACCGGTAATAAGACAGCTCTTGTTGCGTTGCAGGAAAACAACGCTTTGGCTGAAGTCAACCTGAAGAAAGGAAAAATCACCGGCGTCTTCGGCCTTGGTTATAAGGATTGGTCTGGTATCCCCTTCGATACCACCGATAGGGATGACGGGTACAACCCCACTGTTAAAGAAGGCGTGACAAGCGCACGGATGCCGGACGGCATCGATACCTTCAAGATCCAGCTTGGTGGTAAGAAGCAAATTCTGTTCATCTCCCCCAATGAGGGTGATGGCCGAGTTCGCCCAGATGATGTCAACTTCGAAGCTGAAGCTGACGGTGTTTACTCCTACGGAACGAACTCCACTGGCGCCGAGATCGATTCCTTTGTCGATCCTCTCAGTCTGACTGAAACGATCTACGTCTACGATCAAGCTGGTATTGGCTCCGAGGGAGATTTTGAAGCTGAAGAAGGTGATGAATTCTTCATCACCAAGAAGTACGGTGTCAGCTCGGATGATGAGTTCTGGTCTGATGAGGTTCGTGCCGGCAAATTGGAAGACTTCGGTGATGTGAGCAACTACGACTCACAGATCATCGCTGAGGGTCGCCTGAAAACCCTGGCTGATCAGAACGACCCTGTTACCGGCAGCCTCGTCGGTTTTGGCGGCCGTGGCTTCTCCATTCACAACAATGAGGGTGAAGTCGTTTACGACTCTGGCAATCTCACCGAAGAAATTGCTGCTGAACTCGGCTACTACCCCGACGGCCGCAGCGATGACAAGGGAACCGAGCCTGAAACCGTTGAGTACTTCTCCTTTGGCAAGAAGAAGAACAAGCGTCACTACATCGCAGTGGCATTGGAGCGTTGCTACAATAACGGCGATGAAGATGAGCTCGGAACGATTGTTCCCATCTTTGAGGTTGTTGACATCAATGCGGCAGACAACGATGACCGCGTTAAGCACGTGGCCACTCTCCAATCCCCTGAATCCCTGTCCCCAGAAGGTCTGCTCTTCGTCAACGACACGAAAACGAGCGGTCACATGTTCGTGACCAACGAGGTGTCCCGCACTCTGGACACCTACGCCATCAGTCAGGCTGATCTGGGCTGATCAAATAGAGCGAATCTCTTCAACCCCTTGCATCAGCAAGGGGTTTTTTTATGCATAATAATTTCTATGACTAGAGTTAGATAAACGTGTAAAGCTGCTGGCTACTTTTACGGATTGAACCTTGTAATGCGTAAGACAGCATTGTGTGCTCCGTGCAACAAGGACTGAAGAATCCTGCGAAAATTTCATCTAATATTAGTTTTCGATTTATTTTTAAATCATGGCTTTTCAGCTTCAGCTGATTCACAGCTCTGACAACGAGTCCAACTTCAAGGATGTCAATACACTTGAGGACAAGGTTGTTAATTACGCAGCCATCACTGATGGCTTGCAGGATGAAGCTGCAGCGCAGGGTTGGGCCAGCCTTCATGTCACCGCTGGAGACCACACCCTTCCTAATCTCTTTTATTCTGCTAGTGAAACTACAGAAGGTAAGCCTGGCTTAGCGGATATCAAAATTTTCAATGCCATGGGCGTGAAGGCCAATGGCATTGGTAACCATGAGATGGATGGGAACATCGGTGAGTTCATCGACATGGTGAATGCATCGGAGTACGTCCATCTGTCCGCCAACCTCGACTTCAGCTCCGTTGTTGATACGGACGGCAATGCCGCTCCTTTCGTGAGCTACGCCGCCGGTGAGCCCGCTCAAAGCGTTGAAGACTTGGCAGGCAAGATTGCACCCTCCGCTTATATCGAAATCGACGGTGAGCAGATTGGTTTGATCGGCCGTTCACCCAGTGAAATGTTCTCCCTGGTCGCCGATGGCAACCTGCCCGGTCTGGACTACATCGGTGGCACCAGTGGTGAGGGAACGGCTCGGGAACCAGTGCTTGAGCCGCTCCCCCTGATTCAGGCGGAGATCGATCGCCTCACCAATCAAGGTGTGAATAAAATCATCTTCATTGATCACGCTCAGGACTACACCGATCAATCCGTTCTTCCTGCGGAATTGGATGGTGTCGATGTGATCATCCAGGCCGGCATGACCGGTTACATGTCCGCTGACACCCCCAGCGGTCCGTTCAACCTGCTGCGTACCGAAGAAGCCGGCAATCCGATCACGCATAACTACCCTCTGCAGTCGGCTGATTCCGAGGGCAACACCGTTCTGATCACCAACACCGAGCAGATCTGGCGCTATGTGGGC
Source organism: Synechococcus sp. A15-24 (assembly GCF_014280195.1). Lineage (NCBI taxonomy): Bacteria > Bacillati > Cyanobacteriota > Cyanophyceae > Synechococcales > Synechococcaceae > Synechococcus > Synechococcus sp. A15-24. The sequence goes on along the minus strand of NZ_CP047960.1, from coordinate 2,163,260 downwards.
CACCTGTTGGTGAACTTCAACGACAACGGTGAGATCACCAGCTACGACGCCGACAACAGCGGCCCTGTGCCCACGAACGATGAGGGTTTAACCGCTCTCCGTGCCTGGACCTCCGGCGACGCAGTGGCTGATCCCGTTGTGGTGAGCACCTACGAAGCTCTTCTGGCGACAGATGAGGTGGAGGCCGCCTTCGCCGAAGTCGGCACCACCAACGACAGCCTCAATGGCGTTCGCGCTGATATCCGCAGCCGTGAAACCAACCTGGGTCGCCTTGCTGCTGATTCAACGCTCTGGTATGCCAACGAGTACCTCGCAGAAATCGGTGAAACGAAACGTGCTGATATCGCCCTGAAAAACGGCGGCGGCATTCGCGACACCATTGCTGGTCTTTCCCCGATTACCAAGCTGCAGGTGAACGCCGCTCTGGCGTTCGATAACCAGCTCACCATCATGGATCTCACCGGCGCTGAGTTCCTGGCCATTGTTGAAAACGGCGTCAGCCGGGCGCCGGCACTGGATGGGCGTTTTCCACACTTTGCCGGTGTTGAGCTGGAGTTCGTCACCTTTCGCCCCGGCGTGGAAGAGGCGCTGTCTCTCAGTGAAACCAGCCGTGTGGCCAACCTCACGGTGACCCGGGATGACGGCAGCACCGTTGAGCTGGTCGAGGACTTCGCCGTGAACGACGCAGCACTGGAGGAAACCTTCACCCTGGCCACGAACAACTATCAAGCCGGTGGTGGTGATGGCTATCAGGCCTTTGTTCCGCTTCAGGACAAGATCGAGACCGTCATTGGTGAGCAGGAAATTCTGGCGACCTACATCGCTGAGGAACTCGGTGGCGTTGTCGACATCAAGGACGCTGACGTCATTGCTTCTCCCCGCTCTGTTCTGCTCCGTCCCAGCCAGGCCGATCTCGTGGACCCCGCTGATGAAATCATGGGTACGCGCGGCAATGACCAACTCGTAGCTACACGTACTGGCAGCGCACTTCAAGGTCTCCGTGGTGACGACATGCTGAAGGGCCGGAAAGCTGATGACCTGCTCGATGGCGGTTTCGGTGATGACAAGCTCCGCGGGCGCGGCGGCGCCGATGTTTATGTCGGCTCAGCTGGCAAGGATAAAATCATGGGCTTCAGTTTTGAAGAGGGTGACGTGATCGCCATCGATGAGTCGATCGGCTTTGAAGTGTCCCAGCCCAGCAACCCTGAGCGGAGCATCAAGATCATTCACGACGCCGGTACGATTCTCGTTAAAGGCATCACCGCTGATCAGGCGATTGACCTTCAGAATGCAATTCAGATCACGGTCTGATTAACAGCGTTCAATGATTTCTGCCCCCTTTTAGAAGGGGGCTTTTTTCATGACTTCAATAGCTCTAGGAGTTGAGCTTCGTCGAGGATTATTACTCCCAGACTCTCAGCTTTGGTCAACTTGCTGCCGGCTGCGTCCCCCGCCACCAGGTAATCGGTTTTCTTGCTGACGCTGCCGCTCACCTTGCCGCCGGCGGCTTCAATCAGGGCCTTGGCCTCACTCCGGCTGAGGCTGGGCAGGGTGCCGGTGAGCACCAATGTTTTGTCCTGCAGCACGGCGCTGCTGGCGTCTTCGCTTCTGACCTGAGCAGCCTGTTCCGCTGCAGATGCTTCCAGCGACAGGCCGACCGCCCTCAGATCTTCCAGCAGCTTTGTGTTGGAGGGGTTGGCGTGCCATTGCTGCAGGCTGCTGCTGATTTCTGGGCCAATGCCGTGCAGCGCTGCGATATTTTCCGGATCAGCAGCGGCCAGGCTGGCGCTGCTGGGGTAAGCCACCGCCAGAGCTTTGGCGTTCACCTCGCCGATGTGTCGGATTCCCAGGCCATACAGCTGGCGATGCCAGGGCTGTTGTTTGGATTGTTCGAGGGCCGCCACCAGGTTGGCGGCGGATTTCTCGCCCATCCGCTCCAGACTCGCCAGCAGGGCTGCATCCAACCGGTAAAGGTCGGCGATGGAGCGCACCATACCTCGCTCCACTAGCTGTTCGATCATCTTGCTGCCGAGCCCGTCCACATCAAGGGCGCTCTTGCTGACCCAGTGGCGCAAGCCGCCCCGCAGAATTGCCGGGCAGCTGCTGTTGATGCAGCGGGTGGCTGCTTCGCTGTCGTCGCGCACCAGGGTGGAATCGCATTCCGGACAGTGGTCCGGCAGGTCCAGGGGAACGGCTCCTGCGGGCCGCAGTTCCGGCAGCACCCGCACCACCTCCGGAATGATTTCTCCGGCTTTACGCACGACCACCGTGTCCCCGACGTGCAGGTCCAGTTCGGTGATGCGATCAGCATTGTGCAGGGTGGCGCGGCTGACGCTGGTGCCCGCCAGGGCAACGGGCTCGAATTCGGCTACGGGCGTCACGGCGCCGGTGCGTCCCACCTGCACCACCAGCTTCAGCAGCCTGCTGGGGGCTTCTTCCGCTGGATATTTCAGGGCAATGGCCCAGCGTGGGGCCTTCTGGGTGGTGCCCGCCTCATCTTGAAGACGCAGGTCGTTGAGCTTCACCACCACGCCATCGGTGGCGTACGGCAGCTGATGGCGTTGCTGCTCCCAGCGTTCGCAGAAGCGTTCGATGCCGTTCAAGCCATCATAGAGCTCACGGTTGGGATTGACGCGAAAGCCGGCTTGCTCCAGCCACTGCAGCACCTGCCATTGGTTTGCGGGTGAGGGCCCATCGGGCAGATGCAGCGTGTAGGCAAAGAAATCAAGTCTCCGAGCCGCCACCACCTTGGGATCCAGTTGCCGCAACGTGCCGGCGCAGGCGTTGCGGGGGTTGGCGAACAGGGTGTCGCCGCGGGCTGCCCGTTCGTGGTTGATCGCCGCGAAGGTGTCATCGGGGATGAAAGCTTCCCCGCGCACCTCCACCCATTCCGGTGGATCGTCGATCTGCAGCCGCAGCGGAATCGAACTGATTGTGCGCACATTGGCGGTGATCTCCTCACCGCTGCTGCCATCGCCGCGGGTTGCTGCCCGCTCCAGCACCCCATGGCGGTAGCTCAGGGCCAGGGCATTGCCGTCAATCTTGAGTTCGCCCACCAGGGGTAAAGGGCTGTCGTCAGCTCGGTCCAGCACCTTGAGCAGGCGTTCATGCCAGGCCCTCAGTTCCCCTTGGTCAAAGGCGTTGTCGAGACTTTGCAGCGGGATTCTGTGTTCAACGCTGTGGAAGCCCGTTGCCGGTGCTCCGCCCACCCTCTGGGTAGGGCTGTCAGCACTGAGCAGGCTTGGGTCGGTCTGCTCCAGCTGCTGCAATTCCCGGTGCAGCCGGTCGTAGACCGTGTCCTCCATGACTGGGGCATCAAGGACGTAGTAGGCGTGGGCAGCTCGGTTGAGCAGGGACCGCAGTTCAGCGGCCCGCTGCTGTTGCTCAGCCATTGACGCGGTTGATGCGGGCGATGCGCCAGTTGTCGTCCACCTTGGTGAAGGTGAAGTCCAGCGGCAGTTCGTCGTTGTTCTCCGCCTTGAGCTTCACCGTGAGGATCACGTCACCCTCCTGGATGCGGGGCCGGCCGGATTTGAGATTGCGGAACTTGTTCAGTTTGAGGTCCGCCAGAAAGCGGATGAACTGCTGGCGGTTCACGTGCTGGCGGTAGGCCTTGGTTGTGAGCAGGTAGGCGGCATCGATGCGGCCGGCTGCCACCTGGGTGAAGAACTGCTTGATCAGTGGATTGATGCCGCGGGCGCTGAGCACCAGCTTCACCGCGGTGTAAGTCCAGTAAATGAGCAGGGCACTACCCCCTGCCAGGAGTGACTTGACGCCAACCTCACGGATCAGACCCAGTTCCATCGCCTGCCTTCAAAGCAGCGACGAGTCTGACTGACCGCGGCAGGATGATGCTGCATCGCTGCAACCCACCCGATCGTGCCGTTGCTGCCGTTGCTGCCGATCTTTCATCGCCTCAACCGGGAGCATTTCGATGGCACCCTGGCCGTTGATGGCCAACCGTTGAGTTGCGTGCGTTGGAGTGACGGCCGGATGAGCCGCACCGCCGGTTTTTATCGTCGTGGCCCTGGTATCGGGGCCGGCCGGGGCAGTGAAATTGTGCTGTCCAGGCCGCTGCTGGAACCTCTGCCCCAGGAGGCCACGGAAAGCACGTTGTGCCACGAGATGATCCATGCCTGGATCGATCTGGTGCTGCGCACACGGGAGAGCCATGGGCCACGCTTCCGCGCCCGCATGGAGGCAATCAACGCTGCCCAGGATCGCTTTCAGGTGAGCGTGCGCCATCGCTATCCCGTCCCAGTGCGGCCACCGCGCTGGTGGGCGGTCTGCCCCAGCTGCGGCAGCCGTTATCCCTACCGCCGTCGCATCAGCAACGCCGCCTGCCGCAAGTGCTGTGATCAGCATCACGCTGGGCGCTGGCATCTGAGCTGTGTGTTGCAGTTCGAATCGGCGGTCTGAGATGGAGGTGTTTCTGTTGTCTCTGGAATTGGGTGGCGTCACGATTGCCTTGATCGGGTTGCGACGGGAGCGTTGGTTGCGCCGTCGGCGTCGGTAACGTCAAACCATGGAAGACCGCAGAGATCGTCGCCTGGACACCTGGATTGAGACCGGCCGCCAGTTCGTGGATGGGGTGTCGGGACGTCGTCCCGGCCAACGCCGCAGCAGTTTTGATCTGGATTCCGTCGGCCGTTGGGTTGGCGACAAAGTCGAGTGGTTGTTGGAGGACGACGACGCCTGGCGGGAGCCCTGGCAGGACACGGACCGCCCGCTGCGCGGCGGTAAACGACCCCTCGAGGCCATTTCCCGTCGGGGCCGTCAGGTCGCTTCTCCGCCGTCTGTTCCTGCGATGACGTCTTCTGACCCAGGCTCCGTGGATGACTGGCCGGAGGACGACAGCTTTCGGGTGGATCGCTGGCAACGGTCTCGCAGCACGGCAACTCCCGCCGTTGACCCTCAACCTCCAGCCCCAAGGCGTTCGTTGCCCCGTTCAAGTCGTCGCCGCGACTGACGGCAGCTCAGCAGGCGTAGGCGCTGCGACTGGCCTGACGCTGGTGGCGGCTGACGCGATAGCTGCAGCCGCGAACCGCCAACTGTTGGTTCACGTCTTCCACCAGTTCTGTGGGCATCTCCTCGGCCATCTGGTCCGGGGTGGCGGAAATGGACGGGGAGCCCAGCTGCAACGCCTCCAGCAGCTGGGTCCATTGTTCGATTTGGACGTTGCGGCTCATCGGCGCATAGCCCTTGCTTTCCAGGAGTTTCGAGCAGATTGCGCGGCTCCAGAACACCGTGCGGCCCTGGCCATGGGTGCCGGCACAGTTGGCCGCATCGGCCTCATGGGCAGCTGGTGTGGGGCGACCGCGGCGATCACGCCAACCTTGCTGTTCAAGGATGCGACCGCAGTGGATCGCTGAAATGCCGTAGATCCGACCGAGGTCGGTGAGGCTGAGCCAGGGGTTGAGGGCAGCCATGACACGGTGAACCGATGTGTCCACATATTCCTCAGTGCATACATAAAGGCAAGTTGTCAAGAGCAAATCCCAACAAACTTGTAGGTTTGTTCATGAACTTTGCTGAAGCTCCTGGCGCAAGGTTGGTCCCAGCCAGGTTTCCAGCTGCGGGCTGAACACCTCTCGGATCACAGTGAGTGCGGTGCCGCCGCGGAAAAAGCGGTAGTGACGACTCCAGAACGGACCGCGGTGGCCGAAGGTCTGCTCCAGCCAATCCGCCTGCACCAGCGCCAGACCATCGACTTCACGGAACAGCTCCGAGCGGCCCTGGGTCAGGCTTTTCCAGATCGGCAGATTGCGATCCTGCAGATGAAGATCTGCTTCCGCTTGGTTCCACCAGCTCTCGGCCCAGGCCAGGGGCAGGCCGCCGCAGGTGAGCCACACCTGACGCCGCAACAGTGGTGCCTGCAGTTCGGCCACTTCCGGCGGTGCTTCCGCAGGCAGGCTGGCTTCCGGTTCCATGGCGATCAGGTCCACGGCCACCGGCTCACCGGTGAGCAGCCGTAGGTGGCGGGTGGGGCTGCCGTCCCCCAGCAGCATCAGCCGCCAGGCTCCCGGTAGCTGGCGCGGCCCTTCGCCACTGAGCACCGCCTTGGTGGGTGCTTGCCAGAGTTGATGGGGGGAGGGAAGCAGCGGAGTGGATGAGCTCAGAACAGCCCTCCCACGGACAGGGTTCGTTGCTGGCCCTGCTGGCTGATCACCGCTCCACTGCTGTTGATCGCGTCCAGCCGCCAGCCGCTGTTGCCGATGTTTTCACCGATGCCAGCGGACAGGGATGTTGTGTCCAGCTGGAAGATGGCGGAGCTGTTGCCGCCAGGACCTTGCACCACCCCGGTCAGTTGCGGCATCGGCGTCAGGGCTGGAACCGGCAGCGGTTGAGGGGCAACCGGTGACAAGGCGAGCCTGGGCGTGATGGATTGTGATGGGGGCTCGAGGCTGGTCATCCACTCCGGTTCCGGCGGCGGTGGCGGCAGCTGGGGGTCGGGGTCGCTCGCAGCAACCTCTGCTGCAGGCGATGCTTGCGTGACCTGAGGCTCAGGAGCGCTGGCCTGTGTCTGGAGCCGTTCGAGCATCTGCAGGTTGCGTTCCTGATCCAGCTGGCTGCGGGACTGCAGCAGGCTGCTGATCAGCCAGCCGCTGTTCACGGCTCCTGCCACCGCCAGACCACTGACGATCAGCAACAACCAGGGGGTGGGGCTGGTCGTTGATGGGGTGGGATTTGGCTGTGCTGGTGGCGGCGTTGGAGCTGGCGGCTCCTGCACGTCCACGTCCACCAGGACGAGATGGTTGGGGCGCGCGGTATTCAAAGCCTCCTGGTCGAACACCTTGTCCATCACCTGCTCGGCCCGCAGGTTCCAGTAGGCACGGGAGGTGGGAAGCCGGACGGCCAAGGTGGACCCGCGGGGTCCCAACGCTATCGAGCTTCTGCAGGGGGGGCGAGGGCCTCACGCTTGCGCAGTTCCAGCCACATCAGCAGAGCGGTGATGTCCGCCTGGCTGACGCCGGGGATGCGGCTGGCCTGGCCCAGGGTGGTGGGTTGGATGCTTCCAAGTTTTTCACGGGCCTCATTGGAGAGGGTGCCGATGCCGGCGTAGTTCAAGTCGGCCGGCAGCTTGCGCTGGCTCTGGCGTTTCACCTGGTCGATCTGCTGCTGTTGCCGCTGCAGATAGCCGCTGTATTTGATGTCAATCTCCGCGCCTTCACGAACCTGCATCGGCAGGTCGGCATCGGCCAGGCCGTGGCGCACCAGATCGGCGGCATGCATGCCGGGTCGGCGCAGCAGGTCGGCCAGGGTGATCGAGCCTTTGATCGCAGCGCCGGTTTCCTCTTCCACCGCTGGCGCCACCGGATCACTCACCTTGAGACGCACGCTTTCCAGCCGTTGTTTTTCGCTTTCCATCGCCTGGAGCTTCTCTTCGAACAGTTGCCAGCGGCGGTCGTCAATCAGGCCGAGTTCTCGGCCCAACGGCGTCAACCGGCGGTCGGCGTTGTCACCCCGCAGGATCAGGCGGTATTCACTGCGGCTGGTGAGCACCCGGTAGGGCTCCCGCAGGTCCTTGCTCACCAGATCGTCGATCATCGTGCCGATGTAGCTGCCCTCGCGGGGGAAGTGCACCGGCTCCTGGCCGCCGATCAGGCGGGCGACGTTGACGCCGGCCACCAGGCCCTGGGCTGCAGCTTCCTCGTAGCCCGTGGTGCCATTGAGCTGGCCGGCGCTGAACAGGCCACGCACCCGCTTGGTTTCCAGCGATGGCTTGAGCTGGGTGGCGGGTAGGTAGTCGTAATCCACCGAATAGGCCGGCCGCAGCATCACCGCTTGCTCCAACCCCGGCAGGCTGCGCAGCAGCTGCAGCTGGATCGGTTCCGGCAGGCCGGTGGAGAAACCCTGCACGTAAATCTCCGGGGTGTCACGCCCTTCCGGCTCGAGGAAGATCTGGTGGCTGTCCTTGTCGGCAAAGCGAACGATCTTGTCTTCGATGGAGGGGCAGTAGCGCGGGCCTTTGCTGTCGATCACACCGCCATAGATGGCGGTGAGGTGCAGGTTGTCGCGAATCATCTGATGGGTTTCGGCGGTGGTGCGGGTGATGTGGCAGCTCATCTGCTCACCGCTTACCCAGGCGGCCGGGTCAAAGGAGAAGAAGCGATCGGCCGCATCGCTGGGCTGCTCCTCCAGTTGATCAAGGGCGATACTGCGCCGGTCCACCCGGGCGGGGGTGCCGGTTTTGAGTCGGTCGGTCTGGAATCCCAGTTGCTGGAGAGCCTCAGTAAGGCCTTCGGCGGCCTGTTCGCCGGCACGGCCGGCGGCCATCGATTGATGCCCCACCCAGATGCGGCCCCCCAGAAAGGTGCCGGCGGTGAGGATCACTGCTTCAGCGCCATAGACGCTGCCGAAATAGGTGCGGATGCCGCTGGTTCGTTGCTGATCGCCCTCACCGGTCGTTTCCAGGCCGGTCACCATTGCTTCGCGTAGGGCGAGGTTGGGGGTGTGCTGCAGCAGTTGCAGCATCTGTCGCGAATAAAGACGCTTGTCGGTTTGGGCGCGCAGGGCCCACACTGCTGGGCCTCGGCTGGCGTTGAGGATGCGCTTCTGGATGGCAGTGGCATCGGCCAGACGCCCGATCACCCCACCGAGGGCATCCACTTCATGGACCAGCTGGCTCTTGGCCGGGCCACCGACGGCCGGGTTGCAGGGCTGCCAGGCGATGCGATCTAGATTGAGCGTGAACAGAGCCGTGTTCAGTCCAAGCCGGGCGGCTGTGATGGCTGCTTCACAACCGGCGTGGCCGCCACCGACCACGATCACATCGAAGGATTCGGTGGGGGCGGCGGAGAAGCTCATGGCTTCATTATCTGATCTGGATCAGGCCGCCAGGTTTCGGAAGCGGGTGTACTGCGGCTCGAACAGCAGCTTCACCGTGCCCACCGGCCCATTGCGGTGCTTTGTCACGATCACTTCGGTGATGCCGCGGTCGGGGGTTTCCGGGTTGTAGTACTCGTCGCGGTAGATCATCAGCACCAGGTCGGCGTCCTGCTCGATCGAGCCCGATTCCCGCAGGTCGCTGAGCATCGGCCGTTTGTTGGTGCGCGATTCCACGCCACGGCTGAGCTGGGAGAGGGCAATCACCGGCACGTTCAGTTCCCGTGCCATGCCTTTCAAGGCCCTGGTGATCCGGGAAATTTCCTGCACCCGGTTGTCCGGGCTGGAGCCTTCCATCAGCTGCAGATAGTCGATCACCACCAGCCCCAGCTCCTTGCCCTGTTCGGCCATCAGCCGCCGGCACAGCGAGCGCATCTCCAGCACGCCGGAATTGGGTTTGTCGTCGATGAAGATAGGCAGTTGCCCCAGGGTGTTGATCCCCTGGCCCAGCAGAGGCCATTCCTCCTGCTGCAAGCGGCCAGTGCGCAGCCTTCCCGCTTCGATGCCCACCTCCATCGACAGCAGGCGGTAAGTGAGCTGTTCCTTGCTCATCTCCAGGGAGAACACGCACACCGGCAGGTCGTGCAACTGGGCCACGTTCTTGGCCAGGTTGAGCACCATCGAGGTTTTGCCCATCGCCGGCCGGCCGGCCACGATGATCAGGTCGCTGCGTTGCAGTCCCTGGGTCATCGCATCCAGGTCGTAGAAGTTCACCGGGATGCCGGCCACGGAGGTGCCCAGGGAGCGGCTTTCGATTTCCTCGAAGGTCTGGGTGAGGATTTCGGCGGTGGGTGTCAGCCCCTTGGACGGCTTCTCCTGGCTAATCGCGAAGATGGTTTGCTCTGCCTGATCGAGCACCTGCTCCATCGGCAGGCTTTGGTCAAACCCCAGCTTGATCACCTCGTTGCCGGAGCGGATCAGCTGGCGGCGCAGGAACTTGTCCATCACCAGCCGCGCCACCTGCTCGATGGAGGCGGTTGATGGCACCCGTTCCACCAGTTCGATCAGGCGGGAATTACCCCCCACCTTCTCCAGCGACCCAGTATCTGCCAGCCAGGCGCTCATTGCCGTGAGGTCTGTCGGTTTGCCCTGGCTGTGCAGCATCAGGGCAGTGCGGAAGATCTCCCGGTGGGCATTGAGATAGAAGGCCTCCGGCTGCAGCACATCCGCCACCCGGCCGATGGCATCCGGGTCAAGCAGGATGCCACCCAGCACCGCTTCCTCCGCCTCCAGATTCTGGGGCGGAACGGAATCTGGCAGGGCTTCAAAGCTTGGTTCCTGGTCGCGGCGGCTGCGGACGAACCCTCGGCGTCCCCCGTCGGCGTTCTCGCCGCTATCGCTCAGGGGGACGCTCACCATGGCCGTTGGCCGTTGCAATCGGGTCTCTCACTTTGGCTCAGATGAGCCGTTTCGCTAGGGATCAGTAGCTGACCACTTCCAGGTTGATCTCAGCGGTGACTTCACTGTGGAGTTTCACCGTGACGCTGTACTTGCCGGTGCGGTGGATTTCGGGCACCACGATGTCGCGGCGGTCAATATCCTTCTTGGTGGCGTCTTGGATGGCTTCTGCCACATCGCCGTTGGTGACCGTGCCGAAGAGCACGTTGTCTTCGCCGGTCTGCTTCTTCACGGTAAAACGGCCGATGGTGTCCAGGGCCGTACGGAAGTCAAGGGCCGCTTGCTTCAGCGCCGCCTGGCGTTCGGCTTCTTTGACACGACGGTGCTCCACCTGCTTCATCACGGCAGGGGTGACAGGGACCGCTTTGCCGAAGGGAAGAAGGAAGTTGCGGGCATAACCGGGGGCGACCTCCACCAGGTCTCCGTCCTTGCCGAGGCTGAGGACGTCCTCATTCAGAACGACTTGAACACGCTTGGGCATGGAACCTGGGGGCGGACGTTATCGGTGCGATGGACCACGTTACGACGTGGCCTGATCAGTTGAAATCTGGGAGTCAGGAAGCCCCGGGCACATATCGAGCAGTTCTCACACGGCTCGCAAGGCCAAAACGCTTAAGCAGGCGAACGTGTTGCCAGGTGAGGTCAAATTCAAACCAGCGCAGACCATGGCGGGCGCTCGCTGGGTGAGCGTGGTGGTTGTTGTGCCAACCCTCACCGAAGGAGAGCAGCGCTACCCACCAGCAGTTTCGCGACAGATCCGGGCAGTCGAAGTTGCGGTAGCCGAAGGCGTGGGTGGCGGAATTAACTAGCCAAGTGACGTGATAAACGATCACCAAACGCAGGGGGATGGCCCAAAGCACAAGGCCGACTCCACCACCATGCACTTGAGCGGCTTCACCGATCCAGTACAGACCAAGCCCCAGGGGGATCTGCAGCAACAGGAACCAGCGGTCCAGCCAGCGATAGAACGGGTCTACCTGGAGATCACCGGCGTAGCGATCGAGTTCCTTCAGCGCAGGAATGTCGTGCAACATCCACTCGCTGTGGCTCCACCACAAACCGCGGCCGGCATCATGGTGATCGGTCGGTTGATCGGAGAAACGGTGGTGATGGCGGTGCAGGCCAACCCATTCGATCGGTCCGCTCTGGCAGGCCAAGGTGCCCATGATTACCAGCACGCGCTCCACCCAGACCGGAACCACCAGGCTGCGGTGGGCGACCAACCGGTGCAGGCCCAAGGTGACGCCAAGGACGGTCACCCAGTACAGAACTCCGAAAGCCACAAGGCCCTGCCAGCTCCAGAACCGCGGCAGCAGTGCCACGGTGGCCAGCACATGCATCACCACCATGAAGCTGGTGGTACCCATCTTCAGCTTGCGCTGTCGGGCCGGTAGAGGGCCACGGGGTGCTTGCACCGCCGCCCGTTGCCGAAGCTCACGGGTGTCAGCTGTTTGCGAGGAAACCAACAGGAAGACTCCAGGGGTTGACAAGGCCGCTCAGACCAGAAAGCCGTGAAGCGGATGGTGCCATTGATGACCGAAATCTAAAGGAGTTGACGCTGCAACCCGTGGCCGAGAGGGCATGCTGCAGATCTGGACTCTGGTGTCGCATCGTGACGAGTGGTGAAGGGAGTGCTGCCGCAAGGGCATTCGTAACCTCCGTTGCCCGAGAGCAACAGCCCCTGGCCGCCGCTCGCACTGAGCTGGTTCAGGCGCGTCTGGAGCGGGTCTTGTCTTCAATGGCGTCTGAGCGGGTGGGCACACAGCATTTCGCTTCCCTCACCGGCTACGGCCATGGGGATCAGGGGCGTGAGGTGGTGGACCGGGTCTTTGCGCGCGTCCTGGGCGCGGAGGCGGCTGCTGTCCGCATGCAGTTCGTCAGCGGGACCCATGCAATCGCGGCGGCCCTCTTCGGAGTGCTGCGGCCTGGCGACCGGTTGTTGTCCATCACCGGGAGCCCTTACGACACCCTTGAGGAAGTGATCGGCCTGCGGGACCCTGGCCAGGGCTCTCTGGCGGAGTTCGGTGTCAGTTACGACGAAATCGAACTGACGGCAGATGGCTCGGTGGATGTCGATGCTGTTCAGCGTGCTCTGGAGCGCCCCTGCCGCATGGTGCTGATCCAACGCAGCTGCGGTTATAGCTGGCGGCCGTCGATCGCTGTGGCGGAGATCGGACGCCTCAGTGCCCTCATTCATGCCCGGCAGCCGGAGTGCGTTGTGTTCGTCGACAATTGTTATGGCGAACTGGTGCAGGAGCAGGAGCCAACCCAGGTGGGTGCGGATCTGATCGCCGGCTCTCTGATCAAGAACCTTGGGGGAACCATCGCCCCAACGGGGGGGTACGTCGCTGGACGAGCTGCTCTGGTGGAGCAGGCCTGTTGCCGGCTCACGGCGCCGGGCATCGGTCGCGAAGGGGGCACCGGTTTTGATCTGCAGCGGCTGGTCTTGCAGGGGTTGTTTCTGGCTCCACAGATGGTGGCGGAGGCATTAATTGGTGCTGATCTGGTGGCTGGCGTGTTCCAAAGGCTGGGTTTTGCGGTGAATCCAGAACCTGGGGCGAACCGCAGTGATCTGATCCAGGCGGTTCGGCTCGGCTCGCCTGAGTCTCTCAAGCTGGTCTGTCGTGCATTCCAGGCCTGTTCACCGGTTGGCGCTTACCTCGATCCTGTTCCCGCATCGATGCCGGGGTATGCCAGTGACCTGGTGATGGCTGGTGGCACTTTTATTGATGGCTCCACCAGCGAGTTCTCCGCCGATGCACCCCTGCGTGAACCTTTCAACCTTTATGTGCAGGGCGGCACCCACCGGGCCCATGTCCAGCTGGCACTCACCCGGGCTCTTTCAGTGTTGGATGCAGCGGGGTTGATCGATCTCCCTCAGACTGGGTAAAGACATCTGGATCTGCCGTCAATGGCGTTCGAGTTCCCCGCTTCCTTCCGCTTCGCTGATAGCCACGAGTACGCCAATGCCGACGGTGAGCTTGTGCGGGTGGGCATCAGTGCCTTTGCCGTGGATCAGTTGGGAGACATCGTGTTCGTAGATCTCCCCGACGTGGGCGACAGCCTCGACAAGGGCGCCACGTTTGGATCGGTTGAATCGGTGAAGGCTGTGGAGGACATGTACGCCCCGGTGGCCGGCGAGGTGGTGCAGCGAAATGAAGCGGTGCTCGCCAGCCCTGAGGAGTTGCAGAACGATCCCCATGGGGAAGGTTGGTTGCTGGTGCTGCGCCCCAGTGATCCCGCCCAGCTGGAAGCCCTGATGGATGCCGGCACCTACGGCACCAAGGTGAACGCAGGCTGACATCGGGCTGCGGTCACCCTTCTTTACGATCGGCGGATTCTATGGCGTCCGCCTTGGTGACCTCCCCCTTCCTGCAGCGTCACGTCGGTCCCAGCGACGCCGAACAGCAACGGATGCTCTCCGCGCTGGGCTACGCGGACATGGCTGCCTTTCTGGCTGACGTTGTGCCGGAGGACATTTTTGATGAATCTCCACCGCAGGGGTTGCTTCCACCAGGTTGCGGCGAAGCCGAAGCCTTATCCCATCTGCGTGAGATCGCAGCCGCCAATGATTCACGCCGCTCGTTGATCGGCCTGGGTTACCACGGAACAGCCACGCCGGCCTTGATCCAGCGCCAGGTCTTCGAAAATCCTGCCTGGTACACGGCCTATACCCCGTATCAAGCAGAGATTGCCCAGGGACGCCTCGAGGCCCTGCTGAATTTCCAGACCCTGATCAGCGAGCTGACCGGTCTGCCCATCGCCAATGCGTCCTTACTGGATGAGGCCACGGCGGCAGCGGAAGCGATGAGCCTGAGTTACGGCATTTGTCGCCGGACGGAGGCCAACCGCTTCCTGGTGGATGCCAACGTTCTTCCACAGACCTGGGCCGTGCTGCAGACCCGCGCGGAACCCTTGGGGATCGTTCTGGAGCGTGTCACCCCAGAGCAGGCCAGCTTTGACGCCTCAGTGTTTGGCGTGCTGCTGCAGTTGCCCGGCGCTGATGGTCAGATCTGGGATCCCACGGCCGTGATAGCCCGTGCCCACGAGGCTGGGGCCCTTGTGACGGTGGCCATCGATCCTCTGGCTCAGACCTTGATCGCCCCGGTGGCGTCCTTTGGCGCTGACATTGCGGTTGGCAGCGCCCAGCGTTTCGGTGTGCCGATGGGTTTCGGGGGGCCCCATGCCGCCTTCTTTGCCACCAAGGACACCTACAAGCGTCAGATCCCTGGCCGTCTTGTGGGTCAGTCCAGGGATTCGGCAGGCAATCCAGCCCTGCGTCTGGCATTGCAGACCCGTGAGCAGCACATCCGCCGCGACAAGGCCACCAGCAACATCTGCACGGCCCAGGTTCTGCTGGCGGTGATGGCGTCCTTCTACGCCGTTCATCACGGTCCGAACGGTCTGATGGCGATCGCCCGTCGCATCGTCGGTCAGCGCCGGCAGCTTGAGCGTGCTTTGCAAAGCCTTGGTTTTGATGTGCCGGACGGAGAGCGCTTCGACACGGTCACCGTGACCTCAGCTCTGGCGCCAGCTGTGCATCAAGCGGTTGGGGAAGCAGGTTTCAACCTGCGGGTGCTCCCGGATGGCGCTAATCCGCCCGATTCAACGGGTTTTGGCATCGCCTTGGATGAATGCACCACGGCCGATGAACTCTCCAGGTTGGTCGCGGCCTTGGCCACGGCCGCTGGCCAGACCTCTCCTTCCTTACCGCTGGCGCCCGTTGAGGAGCTGGCCAGTGTGCCCGAGCGGGTTGACCCCTGGCTTAGCCAATCGGTGTTTCACGACCATCGCAGTGAGACCGAACTGATGCGCTACATCCAGCGCCTGGTGAGTCGCGATCTTTCCTTGGTGCACGGGATGATCCCCCTCGGGAGTTGCACGATGAAACTCAATGCAGCCGCTGAGCTGCTGCCCGTGAGCTGGCCTGCCTTCGCTGGCCTGCACCCCTTCGCTCCGGTGGCTCAGGCCGCCGGCTACCAGCGGTTGGCCGAGCAGCTGGAGGCCTGGCTCGCAGCGCTCACCGGTTTTGCAGCGGTGTCCCTGCAGCCCAATGCCGGGTCCCAGGGGGAGTACGCCGGACTGCTGGTGATCCGGGCCTGGCATCGCTCAAGAGGCGACGACCATCGCGATGTCTGCCTGATCCCCACCAGTGCCCATGGCACGAACCCAGCCAGTGCCGTGATGGCGGGTCTCAAGGTGGTGGCCGTGGCTTGCGACGCCGACGGCAACATCGATCAGCAGGATCTGGCTGCCCGGGCAGCGGAGCACGCCGATCGCCTCGCGGCCCTTATGGTCACCTACCCCTCCACCCATGGCGTCTTCGAGACCGGCATTCGCGGGATTTGTGAGCTGGTGCATCGCCATGGTGGTCAGGTGTATCTCGACGGCGCCAACCTCAATGCCCAAGTGGGTTTGTGCCGTCCAGGCGCCTTCGGTGCCGATGTTTGCCATCTGAACCTGCACAAGACCTTCTGCATTCCCCACGGCGGTGGCGGACCCGGTGTTGGTCCTATCGGTGTGGCGGCCCATCTGGCTCCCTTCCTCCCCGGTCATCCCTTGCAGGCTTCGCCAGATCAAGCCATTGGGCCGGTGTCTGCAGCAGCTTTGGGCAGCGCGAGCATCCTGCCGATAAGCTGGATGTACTTGCGGATGATGGGGCCGGAGGCCCTGCGCCAGGCCACAGCGGTGGCGTTGCTATCCGCCAACTATCTGGCCCTTCGCCTGGACCCGCACTACCCCGTGCTGTTCCGCGGTGCCACGGGTCGTGTTGCCCATGAATGCATCCTTGATTTGCGTCCGTTGAAACGGGATGCCGGGATCGATGTGGATGACATCGCCAAACGATTGATGGATTACGGCTTCCATGCGCCGACGGTGAGTTGGCCTGTGGCCGGCACCGTGATGGTGGAGCCCACCGAAAGCGAAAGCCTGGGGGAATTGGATCGTTTTGCTGACGCCATGATTGCCATCCGCGATGAAATTCGGGAGATCGAATCAGGGGCTATGGATGCCAGCAATAACCCCTTGAAACAGGCTCCTCACACGATGGCTGCTGTCATCGCCCAGGACTGGGATCGTCCTTACAGCCGGCAACAGGCTGCATTCCCGTTGCCTGATCAGCAGCAGAACAAGGTGTGGCCTGCGGTGGCTCGCATTGACAATGCCTATGGCGATCGCAACTTGATTTGCACGTGCCCAAGCGTTGAAGAGATTGCCGTGGCGGTTGCTGCGTAAGGGGGCGACGTGCCAGTTCGGGCTGGTGCTTTTGACTTCTGGCGTGTAAATTTTCACTGAAAACCGAAAAGATGATTTGGATTGAACAGTTGTTTGTTCAACTTCAGTCAAACTTTTCGGCAACTGATTCGTCTGTCGGGGGACACCATGGATCGGAGCGACATCAACAAATCCGCTGAATCAGTACAAGGTCCGGATCTGCCACAACTGCCTGAAGGCCTGCAGTCGGCGCTGAACCGAGGCCATACCTTGCCCATTGAAGGAACCAATGTGCTGCGTGTGCCCTTCGGTGTGCGCCAGCCGCGTCGCCCTCGCCCAGAGCGACCCGACCATTGGGCCACCCTGGTGATTCCATTCCAACCCCTGGGCGATCCCACGCCGCCACCTGCGGCGGCCTGATTCAGGCCACCCCGATCTCTGATCGTTCCTGCGACAGTCGCCAGTCCAATAGCGCTTTGACGTCGGCCAGCGAGCAGGTCGGCGTCCGAAATGGCAATTGCTGCATTGGACTGCGTTCCGGGCGCACCAGCCAGCTTTGATTGGTCTGAGGCAGCAGAAGATAGCCGCGGTATCGCACCACGGCCTCATGGCTCATCGGGAATCCCATCGCTCTTGGGAGTCGGTTGTTGTGACCTTGTCATTTGAAGGCACCAGATCTGGTGTGGCTCGCATTGCCCGAATCTCTTTGGGATCAACACCTCAAGGTCTGGAGCCTGGGCGAGATTCTGAAATTTGTGGTCGACGAGATCCTTTGCGACGCAGGCAATGTGACCTTTGCGACGCGCAAGTGTATCGAGCGCTACTGCCTAGTCATTTGGGCATGAATCCACATGTGGCGGTTCAGGCCAGGCTGAACAACAGAAGATCGGCCTCGTCGGTCTGGCTTGTCAGGGTCCAGTTCCGCTGGTTTCGCAGTCCCAGGCCATCACCGCACTGGAGCGCATCAGGGGCATCGCCATCAATCCCTTCCAGCTGGACGGAGCCGTTGATCAGTTGCAGCCAAAGGGTGTCACCACTTTCAGCGGGCAGGATGAGCTCCTGCCCCTGCTTGGGTTGCGCCCGCCAGAGCCGGACCGGCCGGTCGATGGCCATGGCCCCTTGGCTCGGGTCTGGATTCAGCAGCGGTGTCCAGGCCTTGCCGACGTCGATGTGGCGTTGCTCGTAGGACGGCTCAAGTCCCTTGTGGACAGGTGCAATCCAGATCTGCAGAAGGCGACAGGGCGACTGGCCTCTGTTCATCTCACTGTGCACGATCCCCCTGCCAGCGCTCATGCGTTGCACCTCTCCAGCCCGCAGCACTTCAGCGTGGCCCATGGAGTCCTGGTGGTTGATCTGACCCTCGACCATCACCGTGATGATTTCCATATCGCGGTGTGGGTGCATGCCAAATCCTTCACCGGCGGCAATGGTGTCGTCATTGATCACCAGCAGGGGGCCGAAGCCTGTCCAGGCGGGATCGAAATGATTGGAGAACGAAAAGGTGTGGCGGGAATCCAGCCAGTTCAGGCGGCTGTGAAAACGCTCGTTGGATGGTCTGTGAATGACAGCGGTTTTGGAAAGCAGGTTGGTCATCGGTTCAGAGAGCGAGAGGTTGGAGTTGAAGCAGGCGATGGATCAGGTCGTTGATCGTCTCGTCTTCGGGTGGTTTGGACTTGTTGCCGAGCAGCTGGCGGCCCACCACCTGCGCACCCAGATGGGTGAGCTGAATTCGCAGGGACACCAGCAGTTCCATGCCGCCACTGCCGGACACCGTCGCCATGGCGATCGGGCGGCCGTTGAACAGGTCGCGGAAGTCGTCCCCCTGCACCGACAGCCAGGCGATCGCGTTGCTGAGCACCGGCGGAATGGAGCCGTTGTATTCCGGGGCGCAGATCACCCAACGGGGTGCCTGCTGCAACTGCTGTTCAAGCTTGATCAAGGGTGGATTGCGTTCCTTCTGTTCGGCCCTTGGGGTGAACAGGGGGAGATCCAACCGGGTGAGATCGAGCAGGTCTGCCCGTTGCTGACGTTGTTCGGCAGCCGCCACGAAGCGCTGGGCCAGTTTCAGGTTTTCGCCATTACTGGCAGCCAGGACCAGGAGATCTGGAGCGGACGGGGCCATCCCGTTGCGAAGCGTCTGAACTAATTGTCTGCAGTTCGATGCCTCCGCACAAGAACGCACGTCAAAGTGGGGGAGTGACCTGAAGGTGACCTTTGGCGGAGCACAGGGGATTTCAGGACGGACAGAGTGATGGTGATTGCAAGGCTGAGTTGGCCCTGCGGGTGATCAAGGGCCGCTGGAAGTTGTTGGTGCTGCGGGAGCTGGCGGAGGGCACGCGGCGTTTCTCTGATTTGCAGCGTGCGCTCGATGGCATCAGCCAGAAGGTGCTCACCGATCAATTGCGCGATTTGGAAGTGGATGGCGTTCTGGCCCGCACCATTCATCCGGAGGTGCCGCCCCGTGTGGACTACACCTTGACCACGCTCGGGCGAGACCTGTTGCCTGTGCTGGATGGCCTCCATGAATGGGGTGAACAGGCATCCCGATTAGGTGACGATTCCTCGAGCGCCTGATTCCGAACATCACCGCAGGATTCCGAGCCTTTGCGGATTGTTCTGGCTATTTCATCCCAGTGGGAAAGGAAAACTAACTTGTTGTTCGTAGAACCCTTGTTGCTAGCTGCCGATCCTTCCTTGACTCAGGGCGGTACTGCCGTTGATGCCCTGATCTGGTCATTTGTCGCCATGGTTTCGGCTGTGGTTGCGGCCTACCTCGGGGCTCGGCTGTTGCCGCCCAAGCGAGTCACCGCCTTGTTTTTGGCCTTCAGCAGTGGCCTGCTGATTTCCTTGCTTTGTTTTGACCTAATGCGGGTCGCCCTAGATCTCGGAGGGATTGGTCCGGCGCTGACGGGTTTCTTTCTGGGCTTGATCAGCTACGTGGTTCTGAATCGAATGATTTGTGAGCTGGGCATCAAACGTCGATGTTCGGCGAACTGTGGTGGCGTCGGCAATCTCACTGAAGAGCAGCAAGGGGAACATGCCACAGCTATGGCGTTGCTGTTTGGAGCGGCTTTGGATGGAATTCCTGAGTCGATCAGCATCGGGGTCTCTTTGCTCGACAATCCCTTGGTCAGCGTGTCTGTGATAACCGCTATCGCCGTCGCGAACATCCCTGAGGGCTTGGCAAGTGGCGCGGGATTAAGGCGCTCAGGATTCAGCCTTTCACGGATTTTCCAAATCTGGTCTGTCGTTGTCCTGCTGTGCGTGATTGCCGCCGTGATGGCTCATGTCCTGATGGCCTCCGCACCAGTTGCTTTCAAGGCGATCACAACGGCTTTCGCTGGGGGTGGTGTGCTGGCCATGACCCTGCAGACGGTGATTCCTGAGGCCTACGAGGAAACCCAGGATTACGTCAGCATCCTGGGAGGTCTGGGGTTCGCCGTGGCGTTCTGCATCGTGGTGATCTTCCACTGATCGCACGTTCCGAACCCCATTCAGCCCCCTGTCAGGCCGCCTTGAGTTCTGCTTCCCGGTAAGGCACAAAGCTGGCCTTGCGAGCACCACAGATCGGGCAATGCCAGTCGTCGGGAATCTGTTCAAAGGCAGTGCCAGGAGCAATGCCGGAATCGGGATCGCCAGCCGTTGGGTCATAGATCATTGAGCAGACCTTGCAGATCCATTTGCCCGGAATGGGTTGATCCATCTGGCCGGCCGTTCCCTTGCCTTGGAGTGCCTCGAGAGCGACGCCATAGGTTGCGGCGTGATGCTGTTCGATCGGGGTCAGAAGACCGAAATTCTTGGCAGCGGTTCGAAAGGTGCCGGCATGCTCCATGGATTCGCTGCTTTGCTCAGCGAACTCCGCTTCGGCTCCACTGTCTCGGTCCTGACGGGCCTGGGCAGCGAATTCCGGGTACATCGTTGTGTACTCGTAGGTTTCCCCTTCAATCGCGAGTTCGAGGCAGCGACTCAACATCGCCTGCTTCTGTTCAACGTTGAGGTCATCGGCGTTCTCAATCGCCAGCTCGGGGTGGAGCAGACGGAAATGGGCGAAGGCGTGCTCGGTTTCCTGGGCTGCGGTCTCGCGAAACAGCTTGGCGAGGTCGTTGTGGCCGAGTTTCTTGGCTACATCGGCAAAGAACAAATATTTGCGATTGGCCATGCTTTCCCCGCCGAAGGCGGCCTCGAGATTGGCCTGGGTGGAGGGCTTGGACAAATCCATTGCTGTTGATCAATTCAGCGGTCCACAACTTAGCGCTTACTCATACTCATTATGAGTTGGAGCTCCGGTGTGCTTGGGCTCAGTAATTCGCCCCGCTGCGGCGTTGGTGCACGGCGGTTGATCCGGCTGGATCGAACAGGCCTCCATGCAGCACTTCCGCGTACACCAGCCAGTGGTCGCCGCATTCCATGCGCTGTTTCACGCTGCCCTCCAGCCACGCCAGTGCCTCCGGCAACAGCGGTTGATCGCCGGGGCTCTCCTGGAGCTCAAGTCCGGCAAAGCGGTCAGCACCCGGTGCGAAGGGTTGCAGGAATTGCTTCATCTGAGCCGTTTCACGGCCTTCCGCCAACACGTTCAGCGCAAAGCGGTCGCCCTTGTGAAGGAGTGCTTCCACGGCCCTGTCCTTGGCCACCGCCACGGTGATCCCCGGAGGAGTGAAGCTGGCCTGGCTGACCCAGCTCGCCACCATGGCGCCGCTGAGCTCTCCTTTGCGGGTGGTGAGCACACAAAGGGAGCCGATGACCCGGCCGAGGGCCAGAACCGCCGGATCGCTTCGGCTTTCACTGAGGCCGCCAGCACTGCGCCGCTGCGCTTTTTTCTGAGCCTGCAGCAGCTGCCGACCAAAGCGGGTGCCGATTTCCTCGAGCTCCTTCACTTTCGTGGCTTCGGGGCTGAATTTCACCCGGATCGGCTCGAATCCGAAGCTGAAGCCGCCATCGCGGAGCTTGGTTTCCAGCAGGTCCACGGCTTCACCGCTCCAGCCGAAGCTGCCGAACACGCCAACGGGTTTGCCGCGATCGCCTTCAGCCAGAAGGGTGCCCAGGGCCGAGACGATCGGGGTGGGTGCATGGCCCCCCAGGGTGGGTGATCCGATCAAAACGGCATCGGACTGCTGAATGGTGCCGATCAGTTCATCCGCTGGAGTGAACTCACAGTTGAGACTATTCACACGGATGCCGGTGCGGCTCACACCCTGGGCCAGGGCATCGGCGATAGCGGCGGTGTTGCCGTAAGCGCTGGCAAACAGCAGAGCCACATTCAGGCTTGCGTTCTGCTGGCCTTCTCCCCAGCGACGGTAATCACTCAACAGGCTGCGCCAGCTGGCTTCGATCGCAGGTCCGTGGCCCGGGGCAATGGTGCGGATGTCCAGCTCTTCCAGACGTTCCACCACCCCTTCCACCTGACGGGCCATCGGTGCCATCAGGCAGTCGTAGAAGTGGCGCCGTTCTTCCTCCGTGCTGGTGCGGTTGGTCTCGGCCCACTCCTCCGTGCACACATGGGCGCTGAAAAACTTGTCGCTGATCAGCAGTCCCAGGGTTTGCTCAAACGCGAGCAGGCCGCCAGGCCAGCGGGGTGTCGGTGTGGCGATCAGCTGCAAGCTGCGGCCCTGGGCCATGACCAGGGTTTGCTCGTGGCGAATCACCCGCAGCGGTGGCAGATCCGGCAACGGCGGTTGCTGCTGCTCTTCTCCAGGAGGGGACGGCTTCCGCTGCGTCCAGAGTTCCTCCAGCAATTTGGCGCCAGCGTTGGAGGTGATCAGCTCCAGCCCTGGGTAGGTCTCAGCGAGGCTGCGCAGCAGCGCCACCCGGTTGGGGTTGACGTGTCCCACGACCACCAGCAGAGGTTGGGAGGCGTCTGGCAGCAGCTTCGCCAGCGCCGGCAGGAAGACAGCGCTGTATGCCGCTCCGGGGGGATGCACCAGAACCGCGGGTTGGTCGTCCCCGGCGGCAAACAGCACGCTGTTGGCGGTGCTACCGCGTTCAAGGGCATATTCCAGTTCGAAGCGATGGCGTTGGGGGCTCAGCCCACGTAAAGCAACCACGCCGGTGTCGATCGGGATTTGAAGCGTGCGTCGCTCGGTGCTGGTGCTGGTCACGCTCATCAGTAGTGGTTGCCCACTTTGCGGTGGTGCACGGCGGTACTGGCTTCGGCATCGGCCACATTGCCCTGCTCCACCACGGCGTAGATGATCCAGTGGTCGGGTCCTTCCATCCGTTGCTCCACCCGGCAACCGAGGTAGGCCAGGGCATCGGTCAACACAGGGCCGCCATCCGCAACCCCCTCCAGAACGCTCACGCCGGCAAAGCGATCAGCACCAGGGGGAAAACGCTTGAGGAAATGGCGCAGCAGCGGCTGGTGGTTGTCCTCCCGCAGCACATTGAGCACAAAGCGGTCCCCTACCTGCATCAGGGCTTCGATGGCCCTGTCCTTGGCGACCGCCACCGTGAGGCCCGGTGGGGAAAAGCTGGCCTGGCTCACCCAACTGGCCACCATGGCGCTGCGGCGCTGGGATTCCCCCTCGCCCTGGCTCGCTGTCACCACGTACAACCCGCCGCTGATCCGCCCAAGGGCCTTGTCCAGATCTCCATCCAGGCTCTTCATTGCCGCGATGGCTTTCTCCTTGGTCAGCAGCTGGCCGAGGTCGGTACCGGATTCTTCGCAGCGCTGGTAATCGTTCCCCTGCGGTAGCTGACGGATGCGCAGCGGCGCGAAGGCCTGCTTCTGGCCCTGGCTGCGCAGCTGATCGGCCACGGCGTCAATCGGCTCATCGTTGCCGCCGAAGGCATCAAAAACGCCTACCAATTGTTTTGGATGGAGTGCTGCAAGCAGGGTGCCGATGGATGCCTGCAGCTCCCAGTCCGGTTCCGCTGGCCAGGTGGGCACCACCACCGCTTTGGCATCTCCAATCAGCGCCGTCAATTCCTGTGGGTCAGTAGCGCGCAGGTCCACCAGCTGCACCTGGGCTTCGGCCTTGCCGATTCCGTGGGCGATGGCCTGGCTGATCCTGTCTGAGAAGCCGTATTGGCTCAGATAGCAGACGGCTGCATAACTCTCACCCTTGCTGCGTTGACCACTCCACTCGCGATAGTCATTCACCCAGTGGCTGAGGTGGTGGCGCAGTAGGGGGCCATGGCCGACGGCGATCGTGTTGATCTCCGGCAGTCCGCCCATGCGTTTGAGGGCTTGCAACACGCTGCGGGCGTTGGGCCCCATCAAGCAGTCGTAATAGAAGCGGAAGTCCGGGGCGATGGCGCCCGGGTCACTGTCGAAGACGTCGTCGGAGCAGTAGTGGAGGCCGAAGGCATCGCAGGTGTAGAGGATGCCGGTGCCGTGATCAAAGGAAAAGATCGTGTCCGGCCAGTGCAGGTTCGGAGCACTGAGGAATTCGAAGCGATGCTGGATGCCGCTCTCCGGGTTGGTTCCAAGATCCAGCTCCTCGCCGGACTTCACCGCGCGGGACTTGAAGGGCCGGTGCACCTGATCCTGCAGGAACTGCAGCGCCACCTTCGAGCCGACGATCTCAACGTCGGGGTTGAGGTCGATCAGGTCGCCGATCAATCCTGAGTGATCCGGTTCGGTGTGGCTCACAATCAGCACATCGATGGCTGTGGGCTCGATCTGCTCCTTCAGCAGAGGAATCCAGGTGTCGCGGAACTTGGCGTGGCTGGTGTCAATCAGGGCGGTGCGTTCACCCCGCACCAGAAAGGCGTTGTAGGTGGTGCCGTTGCGCAGCCCGAACTCGATGTCGAAGCGGCTGCGATCCCAGTCGAGCGAACGGATCGTGCTCGTATCACCGGCGATGGTTTCGCACTGCAGCGACAGCTTTGGTGCAGCGGCAGCGACGACCATGGGGCGTTCATGAAGTGAGCATGACTCTAAGAAGGTTGTTCAGACCGGTGACGCTGGAGGATGACGCCAGTTGCAAGCCACTGATGGCCTCCAGCTCCCTGCGTCGGAGTATCGGTCCGGGAATCCTTCTGGCCGGTGCCTGCATCGGGGGATCCCACCTGATGTCGTCCACCACGGCCGGGGCACGCTTCGGCTTTGCCCTGGTGGGTTTGATCCTGCTCACCAACCTGGTGAAGTACCCCTTTCTGCGGGTTGGAACCCGCTTTACGGCCGCCACAGGCCTGTCGCTGTTGGAGGGCTTTCAGCGGCGCAATACCGCCTATCTGCCCCTGTATCTGCTGGTGAGTCTGATGACGGGCACGGCGACGATTGCGGCGGTCAGCTTCGTGGCAGGGCTACTGCTCACCAATGTCCCGGGCCTGACGGGGCAGGACCCCTATGGCCTGTCGATCGCGGTGCTGGTGGTCTGCGGTCTGGTGCTGCTGCTCGGTCATTACCGGGCACTTGATCGTCTGTCAAAGCTCTTGGTGGTGTTGCTCACCCTGCTCACGGGGGTGGCGGCGGCCTCCCTGTTGATCCGCGGTCCGGTCGGAGATGTGGCCGCCAGTTGGGTGTCCACCGATCCCACCCCCTGGACCCTGGCCAACCTTGCGTTCCTGATCCCTTTGATGGGCTGGATGCCGGGGCCGGTGGAGATGTGCGTCTGGCCGTCGCTGTGGATGTTCTCTCGAGCCCGGGACACCGAACACACGGCGACGCCAAAGGAGGCTGAATTCGACTTCAACCTCGGCTACTGCATCACGGTGCTGACGGCGCTGTTCTTTGTGATCCTTGGCTCCTACACGATGTATGGCAGCGGCGACGGAATGCTTGCCGGCAGCGGAGTGTCCTTCGCCCAGAAGCTGATCAAGCTCTATACCGCTGCGATGGGAGGCTGGGCGGCCTGGGTGATCATCCCTGCGGCGTTTTCAGCCATGTTCAGCACCACGCTCACCTGTCTGGATGCCTATCCCCGCAGCATTGCGGCGATCCAGGGTCTGCTACGCCAGAGCGACAGTGGTGATGCTGCACCAGGGCCGTTGCAGCGCCGCTTCGATCTCTGGGTGGTGGTGCATCTGCTGGCGGCAGTGGTGGCGCTTGTGGTGGCCAAAGGCGGCGGCATCGGTGTGAAGGATTTCGTCTTCGGCGCGATGACCGGCAGTTTTCTTACGGCCCCCCTGTTCGCCTGGATGGCGATGGACACCATCAACAGCAGCCTGGTGCCGGAGGAGCATCGCTTCGGCCCGCTGACCCGGGCCTTCTGCTGGTTCGGGCTGGTGTTTTTCAGTGGCTTCAGCCTGTTGTTCATCGGCCGTTTTTTCCTGGGGCTTGGTGCGGCCTGAAGCCAACCCCAGGGCAACGAAAAACCCCCGCCGTGGCGGGGGTCGATGTCAGTTCGTCGTGGTCCGTCTGTCGCGTTTTTGATGCCTTCAGTCCTCTAGTTGAACGGAGACGCTGGTGTGGTTCACCGCTTTTCCTGCCGTGATCTCAAGGATGCCGTCGCGGAAATTGGCGGTGATCTCCTCGCGGTTGAGGCTGTGGGGGAAGCGGAAGCTGCGGCTCCAGGTGCCGCTCCGGAACTCGCTCAATAGAACGGTTGCCTCATCGCTGCTGGCGGTGCGCTCGGCGCTGATCACCAGGTTGCGATCGGTGGCTTTGATGTCAATGGAGTCCCGCTGAACGCCGGGTAACTCCAGCCGTACGACATAACCGTTTTCGGTTTCGACGATTTCGGCATTGGGCACCCGCTCAGCGGTGGCGATTTGCTGTTCGAGACGCTCGAACAGGTCAAAGGGGGATTGGCGCAGGGTCAGCATGGTTGTTGCTCCGAAGAGTGAACATCTGCGGACTGGGTTGATCGCCCGCATCGACAATCTGCGCGGTCTGGATGAGAACCAGAAGGGTGTGAACCGGCCATTTTGATTCGGTCTGCACCCCATGATTCGGTTGCTACGACAGGAATAGTGTCCAAACCGAACCGATTCAGATCCACCACCAATCGTGGAAGCAGGCGGCCTGGCCGATCGGGCGGTTCTCTTCATCCAACAAGGTCCAGATCCGGGCGTTGCGGATCATGAAATGCCGGCCTTGCTGATCAATACGTACACCCCCATAGCCGCGCATGGCGTCCTGGGTTTGTGCTTGTTTCAGCGCTTGTCGACGTTCCGATCGGACCTCATCTGGGGCGGTGAGTCGTGAGGGCATGCCGACCATGTCGGCCCAGCGTCGACCCCAGAGTTGGAGTGCTGCGGCGTTGGCATAGATCAAAACAGGGTCGGCGCCGATGCCATGGGCCAACACCGGAAAGCCGCAGCTGAACAGCTCCTGACAGCACAGACGTATCGACTGACTGGATCGCGCCGCTCCGATCAGCGGCTGCTGGAAGGCCCGCTGATAGGAGCTCAGCAGCAGGGCTGTCAGGCCGCGCTTCTCGGCGCTCAACCAAGGTGCATCCCCCATCAGCGGCTCAGCTGCCGGCTGTCATCGCCTGGACCATGGCGCTCTGGGCACTGGCCTGACCGTGGGCTCGAAGGTTGGCGAGGAAGGTGTCCCGCGCTTCGGGAAAGCGTGGATCTTCAGCAAGCGGAAGCTCCCCGGCTGCATCCATGCCCGTGTCTCCCTCCAACGCTGCTGTGATCACCACCAGATCGCCATCCAGGCTGCGTTCGTAGCACCACCACAGGGCTGGATCCAGCACGGCCGGGTGCGGCGGCAGAGGTGCGGTGTCTTCCGTTGCGGTGTCAGCGCCATCTGCGCTGGCCTGCTCTGCAAGCTTGGTGAGCACCTCGCGGCGCTGTTCCGCCAGATCCTCCAGCAGCTTGGTGCGGTTGCGCCCCCGCAGCTGGAACAGCACGAAGGGATCCTCGCTGAAGCGATCCCCCATCAGGAAGTACACGGCGCTGATGTGTTTGCAGGGGTTGGCCTTGTCCGGGCAGCTGCACTCGCTGCGCACCTCCTGCAGCTTGAACGGGAACAGGCGCTTACCACTGGCGGCGAAGGCCCGTTCGATGTCCGACGGCATGATTCCCGCCAGCAGTTGGGCTGACCAGCGGGCCTTCTGGGTCAGGGCCTCCAGCACGTAGCCCCAGTCCTCGTCGTTGAGCACATCCAGCCAGAGCTTCACCTTGTATGGGTCTTCTCCGGTGCCCTGCACCCTGGCGTGCACCCGGCGGCCTTCAAAACGGATCGAGGTGACGTTGCCTTCCCGGGCATAACCCCAAGCGCGTTCCAGTCGCTTCTTGAAGCGATAGCCGTTGATCAGCTCCATCCACTGCTCCACCCACCAGGGCTGTTGGCCGAGCCCCTCATCGCCGATGGCTGTGATGGCGTTGTTGTTTGAGATCGTCATGGTCAGGTGTCCTCCAGGGCGACGAGATTGCGCAGCTGATCACCGGCCAAACTCCCCAGCCAGTCTTCACCGGAGCCGATCACATCCTCCGCCAGGCGCGACTTCTCGCGGATCATCCGGTCGATTTTTTCTTCGACCGATCCGCTGGTGATGAATTTGTGCACCATCACCCGGTTGGTCTGGCCGATCCGATAAGCCCGGTCGGTGGCCTGGTTCTCCACCGCAGGGTTCCACCAGCGATCAACATGGAACACATGGCTGGCTCTGGTCAGGTTCAGACCCACCCCGCCGGCTTTGAGCGACAGCAGGAACATCTGCGGGCCGCGGGGGTCCTCCTGGAAACGATCCACCATGGCCTGCCGTTCGCTTTTGCGTGTTCCTCCATGCAGGAAGGGCACATCCGCCTTCCAACGCTGTTGCATCCAGGACTGCAGAAGATGGCCCCACTCGGCGAACTGAGTGAACAGCAGCGCCCGATCCCCTGCTTCGATCACCTCATCGAGGATTTCCTCAAGGCGTTGCAACTTGGCGGAGCGCCCCAGAAAACTTTCGTCAACAGCGTTTTCGCTCAATGCCAGTGCCGGGTGGTTGCAGATCTGCTTCAGGCGGGTGAGCAGTCCCAGCACCTGACCATGGCGCTGTCCACGGGGAGCCCGGGCAATGGCATCCAGGGTGTCTTCCACGGTTTTGCTGTACAGCGATTTCTGCTCCTTGCTCAACCCCACCCATTCGCTGAGTTCCACCTTCTCGGGCAGATCGGAAATGATCGTCTTGTCGGTTTTCAGCCGGCGCAGGATGAAGGGGCCGACCCGTGCCTTCAAGTCCCGCAGGGACGCCATGTCGCCATAGCGCTCGATTGGCATCCGGTAGCGCTGACGGAAGAAGTCCTCTTCCCCCAGCACCTTGGGGTTGAGGAAATCCATCAAGGCCCAGAGCTCGCTGACTCTGTTCTCCACTGGTGTGCCGGTGAGGGCGATGCGGAAGCGGTTGCCTTTGGCTGGTCTGGCCAAATCCCGGGCGGCCTGGCTTTGCTTGGCACTGGGGTTTTTGATCGCCTGGGCTTCATCGATCACAACCCCCTGCCAATCCTGGGACTCCAGCAGTTCACTGTCCCGTTGCAGCAGGCCGTAGCTGGTGAGCACCAGGTCGACATCCTTTAACGCCTTCCTCAGCGCAGCCGGAGTGGAGGGACGCCGCGGTCCGTAGTGCTCGCGCACCGCCAGTTCGGGGGTGAAGGCCTCCGCCTCCCGCCGCCAGTTGGTGAGCACCGATGTGGGTGCCACCAGCAGCACCGGGCACTTCAGTTCCTGCTCTGCCTTCAGATGCTGCAAGAAGGCCAGCAGCTGGATGGTCTTGCCCAGACCCATGTCGTCCGCCAGGCAGGCTCCTTGGTCGAAGCGGTTGAGGAAGGCCAGCCAGCCCAGACCACGTTCCTGGTAAGGCCGCAGCTGGCCGCAGAACCCCTCCGGCGCCGGCAATGGATCCGGGGCCTTCTGCTGGTGGTACTGCTCCAGCACCGCCTGCAGCCTGGGGCCAGCGTCGAAGCGATGCACCGGCAGACGCATCAGCAGATCGCCTTCGGTGGCGGTGATCCGCAGTGCATCGTCCAGGCTGAGCTCCTGGTTGGCACCGCAGAAGCGTTCAGCGTTTCTCAGATCGTTCGGTCGCAATTCGATCCAGGCCCCCTTGTGGCGCACGAGGGGGCTGCGTTTGCCGCTTAACCGCTCAAGTTCCCGCAGAGTGAGCGTCACCCCGCCGATCATCAGATCCCAGTTCCAGTCGAGGGATTCGCCAAGGCTGAAGCCGCTGGAGCGTTCCGGCAGCTCCGCCTTGATCGCCAGACCCAGCCGGCTGGCCAGGCCCCCCGACAGGCTGGGGGGCAGGTCGACGCCGACGCCAGCATCCCGCAGCTGTCGCGCCGCGGTCCGCACCAGCACGAAGGCTTCGGCGGGGGTCAGCTGCATCGTGTCCGGCGTGGCGGTCTCCAGGCCGCGTTCGATCGGAGGGAACACGGTGAGGGCGCGTCCCAGACCTTCCAGCAGCACTTCACCGGGCTGCTCCACCGTCACTTCTCCCAGCTGGAGTTTGTCGGCCCCGGAGGCCCAGGCCGCAGCGGCGGGCAGCTTGAGACTGGGATCCGACTCCGCCTGTAGCCCAAAGCGAAGCTCCCAGAGCTCTTCCCCTTCCGCCGGGGTCTGCAGTTCGAGGCAGGTGCGTGCAGCGGCGAAATCTCCAGCGATGCCCTCACGCCAATGAAAGCTGGCGCTGGCCAGCCGTTCGGCCTGTTCATCACCGATCTCGATCACCCCTGTTTCGGAGCCCAGGGCGTCCTGCCACAGGGTTAACAGGGGATCGAGGCCGTCGGTGGACGGTTCAAAGTCCTTGCGCAGCTGTGCGTCGACCAGATCCTCCAGCAGCGTGGCCACCCGCAGGCGGCCACTGCGGGGCCGGCAGCAGGCCACCGGGTTGGCGGCACGCATGGCCTCAGGACGCAGCCGTGTCATGCGGTTGCTGCGCCGACCCATCGGTTCCCGCCAGGGCAGGGCGCAGGTGGCCACCAGCGGCAGGCTGGCGGCCAGATCCTCCAGGCGTCGCCGGTCCTCTTCGCGGTTAAGCAGCGGCACCCAACGAGCCCGGTGGGGATATCCCTCGCCTTTGCTCAGTTCCATCTGGGGAATCCAGCGCCCCCGGGCCACAAGGCTGAGGGCCCAGCGCTGCAGATGGCTCCACCAGCGCAACTCATCGGCCAGGTCTGGATTCCGTCCTGACAGGGGAAGGCGTGAGAGCCACTCCGTGGCGGCTGAGGGCTCCACAGCAAGACCCTGGACTTGCCACGGCCACCACTCGGTTTGTTTGGGAATCGGCTCCCCGGCCTGCATGGGCAGACCGGTCCAGGCGGGCTCTTCGGGCGCTGGTTCGGCCGTTTTGCTGCGGCTTTTGCGGGGTTTCACCGTGCGACTGGGCAGGGTGAGGCAGGCGGTGGCATCGATGCTGCCGCCCGGCAACAGGTCGCGTTCCTGCAGCCAGGCCTTGAGGTCGTCGGGCTCCAGGGTGAACGGGTGCAGCGCCGGAGTTAGCCCGGGGCCCTCTGGCGTCGCCACCCGCCAGGTGTCAGCCCAAATGAGCAGTGCCGGTTGGCCGGAACTGCCAGAGGTACGGATGGCGGGAAGCCAGGTGGCGTGCAGCAGGCTCATAGCCGCGACGCGGGCAGGAAGCGGTGGGTGCCGTGGAGCAGGACAGCACTGCCGATCAACGGCAGCCAAGCCTGGAGAAGCTCCAGTACCAATGATGCCAGAGCGTCTGCCTGCAAGTTGTTAAGGGCCAGGGGTAGGCCAAGGCTCCGCACACCGCAGATCGCCCCCACCAGGCCTGCCTGCAGGTGACTGTCATCGGGATCGACGCGTTGCAGGTGGAAGGCCAGCAGTCCATAGAACAGACCACAACCCCCGGAACGGACGGCGTCCTCCAGGCCCCAGATCAGACCAAGCAGGGCAGCGCCGAGACCGGCGAGCAGGGCCCATCCAATCGACTGCAGCCGCAGTCGGGCGCGTACGTCGGCGTCATCTGGCTGGGCAGGCAAGGGTGCCGGCGGCTCTCGGGCGATCATGACCGCTGGATCCCCATTTCCTCCCATGGCCGCCGCCGCATCGTCGTCTTCTGCAGCGTCTGAGCCCCGCAGCGGAGAGGAGATCCGTGAGGCTTTCCTGAACTTCTATGCCGAGCGCGGCCACAAACGCGTGCCCAGTGAGTCGTTGATTCCAGAGGACCCGACGGTGTTGCTCACCATCGCCGGCATGCTGCCCTTCAAGCCGGTGTTTCTCGGGCAGCAGCAGCGGCCGGCTCCCAGGGCCACCAGTTCGCAGAAGTGCATCCGCACCAACGACATCGAGAACGTGGGCCGCACAGCGCGGCATCACACGTTTTTTGAGATGCTCGGCAACTTCTCTTTTGGGGACTACTTCAAACAGCAGGCGATCGAATGGGCCTGGGAACTCAGCACCCAGGTGTACGGCATTGATCCCAAGAATCTGGTGGTGAGCGTCTTCCAGGAGGACGACGAAGCCGAACAGATCTGGCGGGATGTGGTGGGGGTGAACCCCAAGCGGATCATCCGCATGGATGAAGCCGACAACTTCTGGGCCTCTGGCCCCACTGGCCCCTGTGGCCCTTGCTCGGAGATCTACTACGACTTCAAGCCGGAGCTCGGCGATGACGGCATCGATCTCGAGGACGACAACCGTTTCATCGAGTACTACAACCTGGTGTTCATGCAGTACGACCGCGACG
Source organism: Synechococcus sp. A15-24 (assembly GCF_014280195.1). Lineage (NCBI taxonomy): Bacteria > Bacillati > Cyanobacteriota > Cyanophyceae > Synechococcales > Synechococcaceae > Synechococcus > Synechococcus sp. A15-24. The sequence goes on along the minus strand of NZ_CP047960.1, from coordinate 2,131,236 downwards.
CCGAGGGCAACCTCACGCCGCTGGCCAACCGCAACATCGACACCGGCATGGGCCTCGAGCGGATGGCACAGATCCTGCAGAAGGTTCCCAACAACTACGAAACCGATTTGATCTTTCCGCTGATTCAGGCGGCGGCGGATCTGGCGGGTGTCGACTACGCGCAGCTCGACGACAAGGGCAAAACGTCGTTGAAAGTGATCGGTGACCACAGCCGTGCGGTCACCCAATTGATCTGCGATGGCGTCACCGCCAGCAACCTGGGCCGCGGCTACATCCTGCGGCGGCTGCTGCGCCGGGTGGTGCGCCATGGCCGCCTCCTGGGCATCGACAAGCCCTTCCTGGTGACTATGGGGGAAGCGGCGATTGCCCTGCTGAAGGGGGCTCACCCGAGCGTGATCGAACGCCAGAAGGTGATCCTGGCCGAACTTCAACGGGAGGAGGCGCGTTTCCTCGAGACGCTCGAGCGGGGCGAGAAGCTGCTGGCGGAAGTGCTGGCCAGCAAGCCAAAGCAGATCTCCGGCGCTCAGGTCTTCGAGCTCTACGACACCTACGGCTTCCCCCTGGAGCTCACCCAGGAAATCGCAGAAGAGCAGGGCCTCACGGTGGACCTTGAGGGCTTTGAGGAGGCGATGGAGGAACAGCGTCAGCGGGCCAAGGCCGCGGCTGTGAGCATTGACCTCACCCTGCAGGATGCGATCGAGCAGGTGGCTGCTGAGCAGCCCGCTACGGCGTTCAAGGGTTACGACGCCCTGGATCAGCCCAGCACGGTGCAGGCGTTGGTAGTGAATGGGGCGCCGGCCTCAACGGCGTCGGCCGGAGATGTCGTGCAAGTGGTGCTCGACAGCACACCCTTCTATGGCGAAGGCGGTGGTCAGGTCGGCGATCGCGGATCGCTCAGTGGTGTCGACGCGATCGTTGCCATCGACTCCGTGAGTCGCAGTCGCGATGTGTTCGTGCACTCCGGACGGATGGAACGCGGTCATCTGTCTGTGGGGGACACCGTCAAGGCCCAGGTGGATCGGAGCTGCCGGCGTCGGGCCCAGGCCAATCACACCGCCACCCACCTATTGCAGGCTGCGCTCAAGCAGGTGGTGGATCCGGGGATCGGCCAGGCGGGCTCCCTTGTGGACTTCGACCGGCTGCGCTTCGACTTCCATTGCCCGACGGCGGTCACCGCTGAGCAATTGGCGCAGATCGAAACGTTGATCAACGGCTGGATCGCTGAGGCCCACAGCCTCGAGGTGCAGGAGATGGCGATAGATCAGGCCAAGGCGGCTGGTGCCGTGGCGATGTTCGGCGAGAAATACGCCGATGTCGTGCGTGTGGTCGACGTGCCCGGTGTCACGATGGAGCTCTGCGGCGGCACCCATGTGGGGAACACCGCCGAGATCGGCCTGTTCAAAATCGTGGCGGAAAGTGGCGTAGCTGCCGGCATCCGCCGGATTGAAGCTGTCGCTGGCCCGGCCGTTCTCGCTTATCTGAACGAGCGCGATGCGGTGGTGACACAGCTGGGGGATCGCTTCAAGGCCCAGCCGGCCGAGATCGTTGACCGGGTGACGTCCCTGCAGGAGGAGCTCAAGGCCACCGGCAAGGCGCTGGCAGCGGCGCAGGCGGAGCTGGCGGTGGCCAAGGCCGGAGCTCTGGCTGCCAAGGCCGAGGCCGTGGGTGAGTTCCAGCTGCTGGTGGGACGCCTCGACGGCGTGGATGGTGCCGGTTTGCAGGGGGCAGCCCAGAGCCTTGCGGATCAGCTGGGGGATGGTGCGGCCGTGGTGATCGGCGGTCTGCCGGATCCCGGCGACCTGGGCAAGGTGATCCTGGTGGCGGCCTTCGGCAAGCAGGTGATCGCCGCCAAGCTCCAGGCCGGAAAGTTCATCGGCGGCATTGCCAAGCTCTGTGGCGGCGGCGGCGGCGGCCGCCCGAACCTGGCCCAGGCCGGTGGTCGCGATGGTGCTGGTCTTCAGACGGCCTTGGACGCTGCGGGTGATCAGCTCAGGTCAGTCTTGGTCAAGGCTTGACTCACTGGTTGAATTCACCGAGCAACCAGTCACGATGGTGAGTAATGACGGATGGCAGCCATGACTCTTTTTCTAAATACAGCAGTTCAACCGTTGGACCTCCTCATCCTTTTACTGCTTGGTCACTTTGTCGCTGATTACCCTCTGCAGGGTGACAAAATGGCGGTTGAGAAATGTCCTGGCAAGGACGTGACTCTGAGTTGGCGGTGGTGGCTCTCAGCTCATGCGGGAACCCATGGCTTTTTTGTCGCAATCTTGACTGGCATTCCAGTCCTAGGGTTGGCAGAGATGGCCTGTCATTTTCTGATCGACTTCGGAAAATGTCGACTTGGTTACAGGCTCATCGTTGACCAGGCTCTTCACTTGGGTTGCAAGTTGTTGTGGGTGCTTTGCGTGATGATCATCAAATGATTGCGTTCTGACCTGTCACCGATAAAGAGCGATGGGAAGTTTGCTGCTAATTATCCCTTTTCTGCTGACATTCCTGCTTGGGAGAATTCGTCAGTTGGGGTCAAGTCGATTGAGTCGCCTCATCCCAAGCATGGTGTTTTTCCGCGTATCACTCGCGGCGGCTCTTCTGAGTAATGGGCTGCAGGGTGCTGGGCTCGAGGGAGACATTGTCGACTGGATCGCTGTCGTTGCCAAAACCGGCCTCTATGTCGCCTTCGTGGAGCTGGCCCTCGATGTGATTTGGGCTTTGGTCATCCGTTTGAGTTCTCGAGGGGTGGCCCCGCCGCGGATCCTCAAGGATTTGGCACTTGTGGCAGCAGCTTTCGTTGTTGTGGCGGCTGAGCTTAACAGCCAGGGTCTGCTGACAACGGTGGGTTCTGCGGCTGTTCTGGGTGGTCTTGCCTTCATTGTCGGTCCAGGCTCTGCCACGCAGATCAGCAACATTTCAGCAGCTCTCGCTGTTCAGGTAGAGCGTCAATATGTGGTTGGTGATTGGGTTGAAATTGCTGGCCAGATGGGCCGTGTCGATAATATTTCTTGGAATAGCACTTACCTTTATGACGACACTGATGATCGCTATATTGTTGTTCCTAACTCGCTCATTGATCATAGTAAAACGATTAATTATTCACGCCCCTCGCGTGCCGAGTATCGGTTGGAGGTCGAAGTGGGCGTTCCTCTGAATATGCCACCTGGTCAGGCGATGCGAGTTTTGAAGAGTGTGTTGGACTCGAATGTTGAAATCGTTAACAAGGATCGAAGCTCAGTTGTGATCAGATCAATTGGTAACGACTCAATTAATTATGCGCTGAAATTTTTTGTGCCAGACTTTGCTGTTCGTAATAGGATCCGAACCCAGGTTTTTTCAAGTGTTTGGTATGCTATTGAGCGTCATGGATATTCGCTGCCCCATTCGATTGTCGATCTACGTACCGAGCAAACTCGTCGTCAATTGCGTGAGCGGCGGAGTAGCGAAGCGCAGGAAAAATGTTTTAATTTACTAAGAAAGATCGAGCTCTTTTCGTCCTTAACGGATGATGAGATTCAAGGCATTGTCTGTAATGACAACATATTGGCTTTTGGCCCTGGTGAGATGGTGGTGAACAAGGGAGAGATTGGTGGCTCGATGTTTGTGATCATGGAAGGGATCTGCTCTGTACTCATCCCGGATCCGTCTGATGAGACTTCAATGATGGAAGTTGCACAGCTTAAGTCTGGATCCATTTTTGGAGAAATCTCTGCGCTCACTGATGCTCCTCGTACGGCTTGGATCCAAGCGACTGGTCATGTGCTGCTCCAGGAAATCAGTCAGAGTCAGATTGAAGCCGTCTTTCTCAACAATCAGACTGCGATGGCAGAATTTGCCAAGGTCATGGCAACACGGGAAGCTGGTTTGAAGACTTTTACGCTCGAGGAGAAGAAAACCTTCGAGCTGGGTCTGGTCGAACGCATGACTCAGACGTTCAGCAGGTTGATGAACTCCTGAATGGCCTCTCAAGGCCTCCCCATACCTGGTTTGTTTGGACAGGAGTCTTATTCGTTGTCAGGCTGGGTTGGAGTTCCCTTGATGGACATGCATTCCACCGCCATGAAGGCTTTCCTCCTAATGGGCGCAGGTTTAAGCGCCTTGCATGGCTTCATGCCGATGACAGCGCTGGCTCAGGCCAATCTGCGGAGTAGTTTCCCTGGCCGGAGGGTCGGTGGTGGTACCAGAGGGGAATGCAGTGCCCGGATCCTGGCTCATTTGGTTCCCGACAGCAGTGTGTTTGCTCCTGGAGCGACATCGGGGCTGGGGTTGGTTCAGGGGCCTACCGCCAACCCTGTGAGTCTCAACATCAGCTTTAAACCAGAATCTGGTGGAGCGTCGATCACCCAGACACTCCCGGCCGCGCCAGCTGCACTGATTTTGATCAGTGGTTCCAGCATCAGCGCCCCCACCGTTTGGGAATCAGAGTTTGATTGCGCCTCGGCGGACGGTTCGGCGAGTGATGACCCTCTGGCTTTTGTTGAAACAGCATCACCCCCTGCCGTCAGCCTCCTGGTTCCAGAGCCAGATGCCAGTGATGCTCCTGTTCAGGCCGCTCTGACGAAGCTCAGAAACAGCTGTGGTGCCACCGTCCCGGCAAAGGCAACCCTGGGTCAGTTCGGACTCGCAGATATCGTCACTGCTGAGTGGCCTCAGAATCTTCCAGTGCGTTGTCCATCTTGAGTTCATAAACATCAAGCGGTTCGTCTCGACCCTTGACGTGCATCGGCCCCCAGCCATGCAGGTCTAATTGCTTGCGAAAGTCCGGATCTAGGAGTTCTAGGGTGTTGTTGGACATCAACACCCGCAGAACTCCTGTGTGGCGCGTCTTTTCCAGACTTTCCAACCGTGAGGCGCAATTCACGGTGTCGCCGATGACAGCATATTCAATGCGTTCGGCGCTCCCCATTGAGCCCACGAGCGCATCACCGGAGTGAATGCCCATTCTGATCCGCATGGCTGGCTCGCCATCGATTTGAAGTTGTTGATTCAACTGCTCTAGTCCGACCTTGATTTCTTGCGCTGCCTCGATAGCGGCCTTGGCTTCAGCCCTGACGTCCTGTTCGATTGGAACACCAAACACGGCAAGCATTCCGTCACCGGTGAACTTATTCACCATGCCCCCGCGTCGGGTTACGGCGGGAACGCATACTTCCATGCCTCGATTAAGCCAGTCCATCAGTTCGCGGGGACTGAGCCCCTCAGAGACGCTGGTGAAGTTGGCCGTATCTGTGAACAGCACGGTGATTGGAAGCTGCCGCCCATCAAAGCGTCCGTTGCTGAGCAATTCATCACGCTGATCCCACAGCTGCTCCGCCACGGCAGGGGACGTTGTTTGTCCAAGCAGTTGCTTGATTTGTTGTGAATGTTGCTGGCTCATGGCCCCTCGACGCAGCCAGCCGGCCCCGCCCATGCTGAGTAGGCCCGTGAGTGGCATCGCCATTCCCACCCAGACATGCTGTTGCAAGAGAAGCCAGCCAAGACCGCCGGTGAGACCGACCCCAAGTGTCAGCACCAGGAGGACGCTGCGACGAAGTTTGGGCACCGCTTCCCCGAGGAGTACGCCCAGGCCGATGCAAAGGACCAGCAGCATCTGGTTGCCCCAGCCAGGCATGATCCAGCCGATCTGGATGCTCCCGACGTGGTGTTCGAGCAGTGTTGCAACACGGTTGGCATGGATCTCGACACCTGACACTTGAAACACCTCATCGCTTCTGCGGAAGCGGGTGTGAGGCACGTTGAAAAGGTCTCTCAGAGAGGGAGCAGTACTGCCGATTAAAACGATCTTGTCGCGAATCGCCTCCTCTGGTATCTCGCCGTCCAGAACCTGAGCAAGGGAATAAAGCGGATAGCTCCAGGGATCCCGAAAGCGAAGCAGCCGTTGCAGCCCCAGGCCTGCATCCACTTCGTTGTAATACCCCCCTCCATTGGCGCTCAGCCATGCATCCTTGTGAGTGCCATCGTCCATTGCCTGTCGCAGACTGCGGTCAGTGGTCGCGATCTCCATCACCCGTAGAGCGAAGGACACCGTGGCTTCATCTTGTCCAGTGACATGGACGAGATCACGCCGAAGAATTCCGTCGGCATCCAGGCTTAGATCGTTGTACGACTGCCGTTCCGCCGGCGTCCCAGGGACTGGTCCAATGCCAGAAGCAACGTTGAAGATCGACACCAGCGTTGGTTCGTTTTGAAAGCGATCGCGCAGGCACTGTTGATCTGGTCCGACGCCTTTGTCCCGGTAGATGTCAAAACCGATGACGTCGACACCGCTTGCATTAAGCCTGTCAAAGGCTTCGCAGAACAGTCCGTCGTCAATCGGCCAGCCAAAGCGCTGGATGTCACTTTCTTCAATACCGATCAGTGTGATGGGTGTGTCGCTGCCCGAGGGTGCAGGTCGCTGCGTCGTGATCAGGTCATAGACCAGCAGATCGATGGTTTGGGATAGTCCTGTGCTGCGCAGCAGTACAAGCACCAACACAGCTGCGGTGTATGGCCCGATGCGTTGCAGCAACTCCCGGAAGCGTTTCATCCCTGCAGGTAGGTGGTCTGATCCAGGCTGGCTTTAAGATGACTCATTAACAGCCTGGCGTCCTCAATCTTCAACGTTCCCCGTTGAATGGCAGCCTCTGAAGCCTGGCGCAGCCGCTCCAGCATCAGGTCTGGGTTGTGTTGCATTTCCTCGAGAACGTCAGCGTTGGTGTCTCCCTTCACCACATGATCCAGCAGGTAGCCACTGCCTTTGGGGTTGAGCCTCACATGCACGGCGCTGGTGCTGCCGAACAGGTTGTGCAGGTTGCCCATCACTTCCTGATAGGCACCGCCGAGGAACATGCCGATCCAATAGGGCTCACCATCTACAAGCGGGTGGAGTTCCAGCAGGGATTTGCTTTGTCCTGAGTGGATGAATCGCGCAAGCTTTCCATCGGAGTCACAGGTGAGATCTGCAAAGTCGCCCAGTTCGGTTGGTTGTTGATCCAGGCGATGAATCGGCATCAGTGGGAACAGCTGGTCGATGGCCCATGTGTCAGGCGCTGAGCGGAACACGGAGAGGTTCACGTAATACGTGCAGGCCAGGGCACGCCGTAGTCCCTTCAGGTCGTCATGGATGGGGGTGTTGGTTGGCAAACGTTCGTTGATGGCGCGGGCGCAGCTCCAGGTGAGCTGCTCAGCCATGGCCCGTTCCTCCAGGCGGATGTACCCGAGCCGGAAGGCAGCCAGCGCGTCATCCCTGAATTTGATCGCATCGTTCCACGCTTCCTGGAGCAGCCGCAACTCGGGGTCTGTTTCCTTCTCCACGCTGCGGATGTGGGTCAGCGTGACGCGCAGATTGCGCACGGGCAAGGGTTCGTTGTCTTGGCTGGGCGGTTCGTCGTCGGGGGTTCGACCACAACCCATCACGTCGAACACGAGAACGGAGAAGTGGCTGGCGATGGCCCGACCGCTTTCGCTCACTAGGACAGGAACAGGAACGTTGTGGGGTTCACAGCATTCCCGAACTGTGGCCACCACGTCATTGGCGTAGTTCTGCAGCGTGTAGTTGGTCGAGGCTGCCGTTGCCGTGTGGCTGCCGTCGTAATCAATGCCAAGCCCGCCGCCCACGTCGAGATGTCCCATCGGTGCCCCCAGCCGGGTTAGCTCCACATAGATCTGGCCGGCTTCCTGGAGAGCGTCTTTGAGCACGGCAATGTCGTTGATTTGGCTGCCGATGTGGAAGTGGAGCAGCCGCAGATCCTTGAGCAATCCGGCGCGTTCCAGGGCGTGCACGGTCTGCAGCATTTCGGTGAGATCCAGGCCGAATTTGGCCCGCTCGCCGACGGAGCTACCCCAGCGCCCTGTGCTGCGGCTGGATAACTTGGCGCGGATTCCGAGGAATGGGGATGCACCCAGGGCGTCGCTGGCCTGGATGATGCGCTCCACTTCATCGGCCTGTTCGATCACCACCATGGGTTGGTGTCCAAGCCGCCTGGCCAGGATCGCCGTTTCGATGTAGCGGCGGTCCTTGTAACCGTTGCAGATCAGCAGGGCATCAGGATTCTTGGTGAGGGAAAGCGCGATCAACAGCTCCGCCTTGCTCCCCGCCTCCAGCCCGAAATTCCAGCGGTTGCCACGGTCCACCAAATGTTCCACCACATGCCGCTGTTGGTTGCATTTGATCGGAAACACTCCCTGGTAGCTGGCGTCGTAGGCGTAGTGGGCGATGGCACGGTCGAAGGCCGCATGCAACCGTTCCAGCCGGTCTTCGAGGATGTCGTCGAAACGGATCAGGATTGGGGTGCTGAGGTCGCGCGCCTTCAGTCCTTGGAGCAACTCCACCAGATCAAGCGATCCACCCCGATCGCCGCGGGGCTGCACCACCACATGGCCTTTGGCGTTGATGGAAAAATAGGGATCTCCCCAGCGTTCGAGCCCGTAAAGGTCAGCGCTTTGCGCAACGGACCAGGCCTGCTCGGTTCCGCTCAGCACAACGCTGCTCAGGAGTGAATCACTGCAAGATAAGAGCAGTCACTGCATCTGTGCTTGCCAAGCGGAGGGGCGGCCACGGACGATGGCGCGGCACACAGATGTTTTTTATGGCCGCCGAACGTACCTTCATCGCCATCAAGCCCGACGGCGTCCAGCGTGGATTGGTGGGTGAAATTCTCGGTCGCTTCGAGCACAAGGGCTTCAAGCTCGTGGGTCTGAAGCAGCTAACCCCCACCCGCGAGCTGGCTGAGCAGCACTACGGAGTTCACAAAGAGCGACCGTTCTTTGCCGGCTTGGTGGACTTCATCACCTCTGGCCCTGTGGTGGCGATGGTTTGGGAAGGCGATGGGGTGATCGCTAGTGCCCGCAAGCTGATCGGTGCGACCAAACCCCTCGAGGCTGAGCCAGGCACCATCCGTGGAGATCTTGCCGTCAACATCGGGCGAAATGTGATCCATGGATCGGATGCGCCGGAAACCGCTGAATTTGAAATTGGTCTCTGGTTTGGTGCGACCGAACTCAATGACTGGGTCCCATCTGATCAGAGCTGGCGCGTCGAGGGTTGATTCAGAAGCTGTAGCGGACCTTGGTGTACATCCCGTGGCCCAGGATCCAGTCGTTCCAGAGCCCGGGATTGTCGTTTGAGTTGAACGTGTCGACCCAGCCGAGTTCCGCTTCCCATCGGCCGTTTTGATAGCGGCCGACCAGCCCACCCACACCGATGCTGTCTTCCAAGGTCCTGTCTGGAAATTTGGTGTGAACACCACCGATACCCAGGTAGGGAATCAGTGAAATCCGTTGTTGATCCTTCTGCCACGGAGTCCAAACAACTTCCCCTGTGGCCAGATAACCACTATCCCCAGCGATCAGACTTCCTGGAAGTCCCCGCAGGCCAATACCACTACCGAGGCCGAAACTCATGCTTCCTGGAAGGCGATTGAAGGCAAGCTGACCAGCGAATCTGAGATTCATGGTGGTCGATGGAGACAGGCTCAAACCGATGTCAGTCAGCGCTCCGACAGCACGGGCCTCGCCTGGTTCTATTCCTGCAACATCCAAGTTGTGCAGGTGTTCATCGAGGGTCACTCCGGCAATACCCTGGCTGAAATAAGCATTGGTATTCCAGAACAGGGGTCCGGTAAATCCACCAACGTTGGTGCTGAGTTTCAGAAAACCACTGTGAGACCAGCCATCGTTCCCACCGCCGCTGACGAGGGGAAAACTGCGTCCTGATTTGAAGCTGTCACTGCGATTGGTGCTGAATGCTGTCGCAGCGGTCCATGTGAGGTTTTCGGACTCCTGCAGAGTTGTTTCCAATTGCAGCAGCCCTTGCAGGGTACGGAAACTGAAGTTGTAAGCCGGCTTTTGGAATTCCACAAAGCGGCTGTAGCTGACGCCAAACGACCCTGTGATCGACCAATTGTCCCGGAGGGGGTAGGTGTAGGTAAGAGAGGCCACCTTGCTGCCCAACTCCAGATCACCATCGCTGTTCAACTCCAGAAACAGCAGAGCTGTGTCCCCTCGTTCAATCAGACCTTTCTGAAGAAGCGTGGCAACACCACGCCATTCACCACTTCCAACATTTCCATTGTTGCCGAGTGAGAAGTCACCTCGCAACGGTTCTGGTTCGGCAGGTGAAACAGCCAGGTTCACCACGGCCTTGGTGGGGTCGCTTCCCAGGCGGCCCATCCCACCCTTGATGTCTCCGACGCCGCGCCGCCGCACCTGAACCAGCTCCTCTTCCAGTGTGGGGATATGGAGCACGCTGCCGATCAGGGGGGTGAGCTGTTGCTGCACCTGTTTCTGCAGGGCTTCGTCCTCGCTGGTGATGCGCAATTCCGCAATGGTCCCGAGCACCACTTCCAGGGCGCCGGGTTCTGGGGTCTTCAGGCTGTAGACACGACTGTTGACGTAACCGTCCTTGATCAACTGAGCCGTGAGTGCTGCAGCACAGGCGTTGAGTGTGGCGTTAGTGCTGGCTTTGCCACAGTCCTTGAGGATCGCCTGGAGTTGAGCGTCGTCATAGGGTGTCTTGCCAATGATGGTGGGACGCCAGTCGAGCGCCTGCTCACCGGACTGCTCTCGATCCGATGTTGCGGGAGCGGTTGACGGCTGCGGCGCGGCTTCAGCGGGCTCATCAAAAAGGGATCCATCATCTTCGGGCCGCTGTTGTGGTGCGGTATTGGGCAGGCGCACGGGACCCGGCTGGATGGGCGGGGCGACCAGCTGGGCCAGTAGCAACACGGCGATGAAGGCGATAAGTCAATCGACTATTTTTTCCGAAAAAAGTAAAACGCGCTGAATCCATCAGGGATCCAGCGCGAAAAACCCGACGGCCATTGCGTTGATCAGCAGACCGTTAACCACACTCCTCTCTAGTCTATCTAAGGAGAAAAATGTACAGACGCCCCAAAATGCGCCTGTGGGGGGTTGCGCATTTGCGTGACCTTCCTTTCAGCGCCCCATAGGGCTGCTCATGCCCACCCCCGTTGCAGTGCAGTAGCTATGGCACATACAGGTCCTGAGAAGGTGATTCGCTTCACCCTCGGTGTCTTGCTGGGGATGAGTGGCGTCGTGCATCAAACATCGGCGCTGGCTGAGATTCGCGCTGGTCGTGGCAAGGGTCTGTCGACCAAGGTGAACGGAAAGAAGGGCGGCAGCTGCAGCGAAGGGATCTGCAAAATCAGCGGTGGCAATAAGGCGGGACGCAACAAATTTCTGCGATTCAAGGATTTCGACACGCGCGGCAAGATCAAGGGGGTTGAGATTGATACCGGTGGCAAGCGCAATCTGGTGGTGGGTGTGACCTCACCGCTGGGTTCCTTTATCAACAAATCGATTGAGCTTTCCTCAAAGGCAAATCTGTTCTGGCTGTCACCAGGCGGTATTCATCTCGGCGCAGGTGCAGGATTCGTCAATGTTCCCAAGCTGAATCTGAGCACCTCGCGATCGTTGCGTTTCGGTGAGGGAACGTTTGATGTGTTCAAGACCCGGGCTTCTGAACTAACGGCGCTCAAGGGAGATCCGCTGCCTGGCTCGCTTGGGTTCGGTGGGATCGAAATACTGGATGCCCTGGCAGCTGATGGCTCGGTTCCTGTGATTCAGATGGATGGGATTGACATCCGCATGGACCGTGAACTGTTCGCCGATGCACCTGGAGGTGTGGTGGAGGTTCGTGAAAGCACGATCCATGTTGGTGATGGGGACGCCAGTACATCACGGCTGACGTTGACCGGAGACGAGGTTGTTGTTGGCGAAGGCACGCACTTGAAGGCGGAGCAAGCCAGTGGCGGTGGAACGATTGAAGTGGGAGGCAGTTGGCAGAACAGTGATGAAACAGTGCGGCAGGCCAAACGCGCTGTTATTGAAGCTGGCGCAGTGCTGGATGCATCTGCTGGCGATGTTGGCGATGGCGGTGAAATTGTGGTGTGGAGTAATATCATTGACTCCGAATCGCAAACCCTGATCTCAGGTGAGCTTAGGGCAAGAGGCGGAAGGGATCAAGGTGATGGCGGTCGCATAGAGACATCGGGCTTTATGCTCGACGTCTATGGTATTCAGATTGACGCTATAGCTGAGAAAGGGATTAATGGTTTGTGGCTCTTAGATCCAAGGGATATTATAATTGATATATATGAGTTTTCGTCGGGCCTTACTGGAACAAAATACGATGGATATTTTGCCGATGATTTATCATTCTTCGACACGGCTGCCACTGAATCTGATTCACGATTTGCTTCACCGTTTACAAGTATTAATACCATTACGCCTGGGGCCAACTTTGATAATACCTATAGCGTTCGGTTTGTCGGTTACTTTAAGGCTCCAGCCAGTGGTCAATTCACGTTCAAAACAAGAAGTGATGACGCTTCATACCTTTGGATAGGATCCGATAGTACAGAATCTGTTGATTCATTCGAATCAACCATCACAACATCTAACGCACTTGTCAGCAATGGTGGGACTCATGGTGCGCGAGACAGATCGGCGACGACAACATTTAGCCTTTCACAAGACTCGTATTACCCTTTAGTAGTTTATTTCGGGGAAAACGGTGGCCGCGATCAGATCACAGTGAGTTATACACCTCCAGGCGGAACCGAAACGGATGATGGGACCGGAGTGTATTTCTCTCGAACAAACACCAGCGGATTGGATGTATCTACAGTAAACGCTACTGGTTCAAGTACAGATGCAGTTATTACACCCTCAACTATTGAATCGGCTTTAAGCAGCGCGAATGTCTCGTTGACTGCGTCTAGGGATATTAAAGTTCAACAGTCTATCACTTTGAGTCCAAGCTCTAATACCTTAACTCTTAATTCGGGAGATTCGATTGTTGTCGACCAAGCAATTACAGGCGGCAATGCTCTGAATCTTCATTCAGATGGTGGAGTAGCAGTCAACGCAGAATTAAGCGCGAATACTATTGATATTAGAGCAAACTCAAGTGGAGGCTTAAGTGGTTCAGGAAATATATCAACGACTAGCAGCCTAGAGGCTCTCCAGGCCAGTAACACGACATATTCTGGACAAATTTCAGGCACTGGCATACTCAGGAAGAATGGTACTGGCAAGCTTTCCCTGACTGGAGTTAAAAGTTTTACAGGCGATACCACTGTTAATGCAGGCACGTTGGAGTCTGTAGGCACAGCCATGTCTTCAGCTGTAGCTGTTGCTGCTGGTGCAACTTATGAAATTGATTTGGTATCTGCCTCTGACACTGCCATTTACTCGAAGATCATCAGTGGAGAAGGATCTTTTGTGAAGTCTGGGGCAGGGGATCTGACTTTTGATCAAGTGCACACCTACACCGGATCTACAAGTATCAGTGGCGGGACGTTGAAGACAAGTGGCAGTGGAAGCCTTGGCAGCTCTACGGCACTATCTGTTGCCAGTGGTGCGACTTATGAGGTTGGTGCTGATGAAGAAGTGGGATCGATTGCAGGGAGTGGATCGATCAGTTTGGGAGCACATCAGCTGACGGCTGGCGGATCGGGAACGGATACAACATTTGGCGGTGTGATTTCGGGAACAGGTGGATTAACGAAGACCGGCAGCGGGACGCTGACGCTTAGTGGTGCGAACACGTACACGGGTGCGAGCAATGTGAGTGGCGGATTGCTGTCTGTGAGCGGAAGTTTGAGTGATGGAACCGCGGTGTCTGTGAGTGAAGGGGCGACTTATGAGGTTGGTGCTGATGAAGAAGTGGGATCGATTGCAGGGAGTGGATCGATCAGTTTGGGAGCAAATCAGCTGACGGCTGGCGGATCGGGAACGGATACAACATTTGGCGGTGTGATTTCGGGAACAGGTGGATTAACGAAGACCGGCAGCGGGACGCTGAAGCTTAGTGGTGCGAACACGTACACGGGTGCGAGCAATGTGAGTGGCGGATTGCTGTCTGTGAGCGGAAGTTTGAGTGATGGAACCGCGGTGTCTGTGAGTGAAGGGGCGACTTATGAGGTTGGTGCTGATGAAGAAGTGGGATCGATTGCAGGGAGTGGATCGATCAGTTTGGGAGCACATCAGCTGACGGCTGGCGGATCGGGAACGGATACAACATTTGGCGGTGTGATTTCGGGAACAGGTGGATTAACGAAGACCGGCAGCGGGACGCTGAAGCTTAGTGGTGCAAATATATACACAGGTGCCACAAATATTAGCGGTGGAAGGTTGACTACAACCAGCAGTGGTAGCTTAAGTAGCGCGACGGCCATATCTGTTGCCAGTGGTGCAACTTATGAGGTTGGTGCTGATGAAGAAGTGGGATCGATTACAGGGAGTGGATCGATCAGTTTGGGAGCAAATCAGCTGACGGCTGGCGGATCGGGAACGGATACAACATTTGGCGGTGTGATTTCGGGAACAGGTGGATTAACGAAGACCGGCAGCGGGACGCTGACGCTTAGTGGTGCGAACACGTACACGGGTGCGAGCAATGTGAGTGGCGGATTGCTGTCTGTGAGCGGAAGTTTGAGTGATGAGACGGACGTTTTGATTGGCGAAGGCTCTGTTTATGAGCTGGGATCAAGTGATCGTGTAGGTTCCATCGCCGGTGGTGGATCGATTGTTCTAAATACTTTTCAGCTAACCGCTGGCAATGAGCTCGACACAACATTTTCAGGGGTGATGTCTGGCGAAGGTGGTTTCACAAAGGTTGGCTCCGGTGTACTCACGTTTACGGGTGACAACACTTACACCGGTTCAACCGTCGTTAACGAAGGGGAACTGGCCGTCCAGGGCTCCGGACCGACGTCAGCCAATTGTGCTGATGGCGCCACGTCGAATGTTTGTGAGGTCACTCCAGAGCCGGAGCCGGAGCCTGAGCCAGAGCCGGAGCCTGAGCCTGAGCCTGAGCCTGAACCGGAACCGGAACCGGAACCGGAACCTGAGCCGGAGCCTGAGCCTGAGCCTGAGCCGACGCCTGAGCCGACGCCTGAGCCGCCGCGTGAACTAACGCCTGAGCCGCCGCGTGAACTAACGCCTGAGCCGTTGGGTGAACTAACGCCTGAGCTGTTGGGTGAACTAACGCCTGAGCCGATGGGTGAACTAACGCCTGAGCTGTTGGGTGAACTAACGCCTGAGCCGATGGGTGAACTAACGCCTGAGCTGTTGGGTGAACTAACGCCTGAGCTGTTGGGTGAACTAACGCCTGAGCTGTTGGGTGAACTAACGCCTGAGCCGCCGCGTGAACTAACGCCTGAGCTGTTGGGTGGACTAACGCCTGAGCCGCCGCGTGAAGTAACGCCTGATGCGGTCATTTCTGATTTGGTAGCCGAAAGCAGTGTCGAAACCATTACGGCTGCGATTGCTGTGGTTGAAACAGCAGCGACTGTGTCCACGGCTTCCACTTCCCCCGTGGATGTTGCTGCAGCTCCTGAAACGTCAACGTCAGCTGCAACTCCGTCGCCTAATGCTTCTGTTTCCACCGCCGCAACGTCGGAGGTGGTTTCAGTGGTGGCCGCAACGACCGAAACAAGTTCTTCGACTGATTCGTCGAATGTGAGTGACACAGTTGAATCAGTCGCAGCATCCCTTGTTCCGCCCAGTCTTTCTGCAGAGGGAACGTCAGTGGATCTTTCTCTGGGTGACTCGTTTCAGGTCGCTGCAGTGAGCTCTGAGGGTTCTGGCACAACATCGAGTGCGACTTCCGCCGTTGGTGTGGCTAGTGCAACGTCAGAGTCAACAGTTGCTAGTTCTACACCTGATGTTTCCAATTCAGAGGCCTCCTCTGGCGCCGATACAGCAGCCGGATCCGAAACCTCAGCTGCAGGTGAAAGTGGAGAAGCTTCGGGCGAGACAACAGACTCAGCTGATCCATCGGATGACTCAGCTGCCACTGATTCCTCGGAGGACACATCAACTGAGGAAAGTGGAACCGACGACAGCGCCGATGAAGCAGACGCCGAGGCTGATACAGAAGCAGATGCTGAAGGGGAGGGAGAGGGTGGAGCCGAAGGAGAAGGAGAAGGAGAAGCCGAAGGAGAAGCAGAAGGAGAAGGAGAAGGAGAAGGAGAAGCAGAGGCAGAATCTGACGCAGATGGAGAAGGCACCTCTGACGGTGACCAGGGAGGATCTGGAGACCAGGAATCGGCACCATCCGCAGCTGTAGACGTCAAACGAGTGGATTCCTCACAGGCTTTGGCAGCCGTTTCTGAAGGAGACAGTGCGGCGACTGATCGAGCTGTAGGTGCGTTGAACTTGCCTGAACTTTCAGGTCGCCGTACGCCATCGGCTGGGCAGATCAGTAATTTTCTGCAACAGTTGCAACAACAAATCGCAGGAGGTCAATAGTGATTGATCAATTCCGACTCCTGCAAAAGTTGTCTGGCTGTTTGGTATACCCGCGGAGATTCACGACTTTGAGATCTGATTTGATCCGGATTGGGTGCCTTGGCTTTGCATGCTGCGCTCTCGGAGCAGAGCTGTTCACATCTGTTTACGGCCTTGCTAATCCAAATCCTGATCCAGAGTCGACGCAGTCAGTGTCAGTGCTGCCTGGGTTTGATCCTCAAAAATACAATCCTGCGGTGATCCACTTGCGTTTCACTCAGGCGGAAGGCAGGACGTCTTCTGCTAATTCTGATGCATTTCTCGACATAACATTGATTCCTTCTAGTGGGGATGTTGAGGGATTTCGCGTCGAGCTTTCATCCAGTGTTTTTCGAGATCAGTTGCGTCAGTTGTACATGCAGCTTTCGAGGCTTGAGTCTTTGAATGAGGACAAACCCGAGTCGCCCTCTCGACAGATTCACTCCCTCATTTTTGGTGAATTGAAGCCAGTCCTTGAAGCCAAGAAGGTCACGACATTGCTCATTGCTGCTGATCGTGGACTTCAGGCAGTACCATTCGCGGCGCTCCATGACGGGGAGCAATTCCTCGGAGATCGTTATGCATTTGCGATTACTCCATCGCTAGCGTTGACTGATTTTGAGGCTAAGTCTCAATCCCAGGGTAAGATTTTGGCCTTGGGTGCCTCTCAGTTCGAAGGTCTTGCATCACTCCCGCTGGTTCCGCAGGAGATCAGTCGTATTGCCGTTGACGACAAAAAAGATCAGTTTCTAAACAAGGATTTTACTCCAGACACTCTTCTGACCAAGGCGTCTGAATCTCAATATGGGCTGTTGCATATTGCGACCCATGCTGAATTCAAGCCGGGTGGGCCCGAAGCATCCCAGTTGCATTCAGGCTCAGGGCCTCTGTCAATGAAGCAGCTTTCAACATTGAGAAAGACGAGGAAGGGAGCTCCATTCGATCTGGTTGTGTTCTCTGCTTGCCGAACCGCCTTGGGTGACGCAGACGCTGAATTGGGTTTTAGCGGCTTGGCCCTTCAGGCTGGAGCGCGCAGCGCCATTGGCACGCTCTGGTATGTCGATGATGTGGTGACATCAGCTTATTTTGTGCAAATGTATCGGTTTCTGGAACAAGGAGTTCCTAAGGCGGAGGCAATGCAGATGACCCGCCAAGCGTTTATACGAAATTTGATCAAGCTTTCCGGTGATGAGCTCCTCGATGTTGGAGGCCTGCCTCTGTTGACGCAACTCACGTCGTCTCAACAAAGACGCGTCAGTAATGGGGTGTCCAACCCTTTCTTCTGGGCCGGCATTGAGCTCATGGGCGCCCCTTGGTAAAGCGATCCCAGTGGAAATCGTGCAGAAGTTTTGAGCTTTTCTGGCCACTAAAAAGGACTTCGGCAATTTTCTGGGCTGTGATTGCGGCAAGCAACACTCCATTGCGGTGATGGCCGCAGGTCAACCAAAGTCCTGGAATGGAGCTTTCGCCCAGCAGGGGGGCTTCATCAGGCGTGCAGGGCCGGAATCCCCACCACCGTTCCATTGGCGGCCAGCTGGCTGCTGCTGGCAACAGCGACTCAAGGCCAGCTTGTAACTGCTTCTGGCCATTGGGGGTCAGCCCCTCTTGAAAACCTGCATCTCGTTCGCTCGTGGCTCCAACAACCACTAGTCCATCCTCCCTCGGTACCAAATAGGTGCCTGGGCCAAAGATCACCCGCTTGAGCGCTTCCCGTGGACCTTGAAGCGACAGCATCTGCCCTTTGATCGGGAACACGGGTAATTCAGGCATCAACTTCTGACTCCAGGCGCCGCAGGCCAGCACTGCTTGATGGCAAGAGAGCTGGCATCTCTCACCTTCGGCGCTTTCCATCACGACGCCCTTCAGAAATCCAGACGTATCCCTTTGGATCTCTTTGACATCGCTTCCCTCCAGAAATTGAACATCTAGAGAGACGCAGGCACGTTCAAGGGCGCGCATGAGCTGACGGCGGTTGTCGATCTGTCCGTCTTGCTCGAACAACAGACCGCAGGTCCAGCTAGAGCCGATGCCGGGTAGTTCGTGCTCCAGCTCGTCGCGGTCAAGGGCCACTCCATAACCGGACGTGGGGTATTGGTCCCGTTGATCAACGCTTCGGAACGGGACCACGATGCCGCAGGCCCTGAGACCACAGCTCAGGCCGCTGTCCACTTCGATCTGGGCCACCCAACGTGGGATCAGCTCCAGACTGGCCTGGCCAAGTTGCAGCAGTGCTCCAGATAGCCCTTCCGCATGGGGAGCGAGCATCCCAGCCGCTACAAAACCGGCCGCCTCACTGCGCTTGCGGCTGATCACTCGAACAGATGTTCCGCGCCTGGCCAGCTGGTGGGCTACTGCCAATCCCATCAGGCCGCCACCAATGATGAGAGTTGGCTTCTGGTCGGTCTGACTCACGGCATTCACGGCTGAGCTGATGGCCTCGACAAAGGCGTTTCAGAACCCCCACCCTTCCATAGGATCACCAAGATCGACGTATTGCCGTGATGGCCGCAGCAGAACCCGCTTGGGAAGCCGTGATTGGCCTGGAAACCCACGTGCAGCTGGGGACAGACAGCAAGATTTTCGCGGCTGCTTCCACGGCTTTCGGTGATGACCCCAACACCCACATCGATCCGGTGGTGTGTGGTCTGCCCGGGACGCTGCCAGTGCTCAATCAGAAGGTGCTCGAATACGCCGTGAAAGCGGCGATGGCTCTGAATCTCAACATTGCTGAGCACAGCAAGTTCGACCGCAAGCAGTACTTCTATCCTGACTTGCCGAAGAACTATCAGATCTCCCAGTACGACGAGCCGATCGCAGAGGAGGGCTGGATCGAGGTGGAAGTCGCGGAAAAAGGCAAGGACACCTATCTCAAGACCATCGGCATCGAGCGGCTTCACATGGAGGAAGACGCCGGCAAGTTGGTCCATGCCGGCAGCGATCGATTGGCTGGCTCCACTCATTCCCTGGTGGACTACAACCGCGCTGGTGTGGCTCTAGCGGAGATAGTCAGCAAGCCAGATCTCCGCACCGGTCGAGAGGCCGCTGAATACGCCTCGGAAATCCGTCGGATCATGCGTTATCTGGGTGTGAGTGACGGCAACATGCAGGAGGGATCCCTGCGCTGCGACGTCAACATCTCGGTGCGGCGAGGGCCGGATGCCCCCTTCGGCACGAAGGTGGAAATCAAGAACATGAACTCGTTCTCGGCCATTCAGAAGGCCTGCGATTACGAGATCAAACGTCAGGTGAAGGCGATTGAGGCGGGCGAGACGATTTTTCAGGAGACCCGCCTCTGGGATGAGGGCAAGCAGCTCACCAAGAGCATGCGCAGTAAGGAGGGTGCCAGCGATTACCGCTACTTCCCCGATCCCGACCTCGGCCCGATTGAGGTGAGCGCCGATCAGCGCGAGGCCTGGCGCTCGGAGCTGCCGGAACTGCCGGCGGCCAAGCGCCATCGCTACGCCGACGACCTGGGCCTGTCGCAGTACGACGCTCGGGTTCTCACCGATGAACGGCCGATGGCGGACTACTACGAGGCAGTGGTGGCTGCCGGAGGTGACGCCAAACTCTCCGCCAATTGGGTCACCGGTGATATCGCCGCCTACGTGAACAGCAACCGACTCAGTTACGCCGAGCTGCCGTTCAGGCCTGATCAATTGGCCGAAATGGTCAAGTTGATCGATGGCGGCAAGATCAGCGGCAAGATTGCCAAGGAGATCCTTCCCGAATTGCTGGAGAAGGGCGGCTCGCCCAAAGCGATCGTTGATGATCGCGGCTTAGGGATGATCAGTGACTCTGCAGCGATTGAAGCCATCGTCGATGAATTGCTCGCGGCCCACCCCGAGGAAGTGGAGGCCTTCCGCGGCGGCAAAAACAAATTGCAGGGCTTCTTTGTGGGTCAGCTGATGAAGAAGACCGGTGGCAAGGCCGATCCGAAGCTGGCCAATCAGATTCTGAGCCAGAAACTCAAGGGCGGATGACGTCACCGCGAGCCATTCCGGACACCTGGACGGAGTGGCTCCAGCACAACCTGGACCGGGGCTGTACTCGGGAGGGATTGATCGAGCGGGCCATGGCCCAGGGCTTTGATCGCGATGCAATCGAAGCTGTTCTCGATGCGGGATCAGGCCCCGACGCAACGCCTGCACTACCGATTGAGTCGCAACCAGGGGTCAAACCGTTGAACTGGTTGCGCTGGTCTGAACCACCTCTGACGCGCTCGGATCACCAGTCCAGAGCCTGGCGTCTGGACACACCCCTGGCCCAGGTCTACAAGCTGCCCGGTCTCCTGGGCAGGGACGAGTGCCAAGAGGTGATTGAAGCGATCAACAGTGCTCTTAAACCGTCCACTGTCACACGCGGCAGCAGCGATTACCGCACCAGCCGCACCTGCCATCTGCGGCAGAACCATCCGGAGCTGGCTGCCCGGTTGGACCAGCGCTTTGCGGAGTTGCTGGGCGTTGATCCGCGGCTGTCGGAACCAATCCAGGGGCAGCGTTATGACCCTGGCGAGTATTTCAAGGAGCACACCGATTGGTTCTCCCCGGGCACCAAAGAATTCACCACACACACCACCAATGGCGGGCAACGCACCTGGACGGTGATGATCTACCTGAATGCTGTTGAGCGCGGCGGCGAAACCTGCTTCAAGCGCCTCGGCCGCTGTTTCACGCCGGTGCCAGGCCTCGGACTGGCCTGGAACAACCTTCAGGCCGACGGCACGCCCAACCCGTTCACCCTGCATGAAGCGATGCCGGTGGAAGCCGGCAACAAATGGGTGATCACCAAGTGGTTCAGAGAGAAGGCGGGTCGCAACGGTTAACGGCAACCTCCAGTGCATCCGCACTGCCGCGGTTGTCGATCACCCGATCGGCCAAAGGCCGCTTGCGCGCAAGGGGCCACTGGGCGGCAAGGCGGGCTTGGGCGTCCGCCTCGTTCAGGCCACTGCGCCGCATCAAGCGGTCCAGCTGTTGATGCGGCTCGCAGTCCACCAGCCATACCTCGCTGCAAAGCGCTTCCAGACCGGTCTCAAACAGCAGCGGAATCATCAGCACCACCACCGGCGCCTGGCTGTGCCGCACCAGCTCCTGCTGGAAGCGATTCCGCACGACGGGATGGACCAACATTTCCAGCCAGCGGCGCTCCTCGGCATCGCTGAACACGATCCGGCCAAGGGCTTTGCGGTCCAAATCGGCAGCATTACCGACCGTTGCGCCAAAGCGCTCCGCCACCGCCTTCGCTGCCGCAGTGTTTGGCGCTAAAGCCTCGCGTGCGTATTGATCGGCATCGAGCACGGGCCAGCCCCGCGCCTCGAGCAAACGGCCAACGCTGCTTTTACCACTGGCGATGCCGCCGGTCAGGCCGATGCGGCGCTGCATGCTGCCGAAGGAGGATGGTCCCAGTCTCCCTTGGCTGTGCCATGCAATCCCCTTGGCGGTTGGTGTCCGGAGGTGTCACAACCCCCCAGGGGTTTGCCGCATCCGGCATCGCTGCGGGCCTGAAACCGTCCGGCAAGCCGGATCTGGCGCTGTTGCTGGCGCCTGAGGCTGCGGTCTGCGCCGGTGCGTTCACCACCTCTGTGGTGCGGGCAGCCTGTGTGGACCTCTGCCAAGAGCGGTTGGAATCCACGGGTGGCCGGGCCCGAACGGTGCTGATCAATTCCGGGCAGGCCAATGCCTGCACCGGCGATCGCGGCCTGATCGACAGCCAGCGCGCCACCCAGGCCCTGGCCGATCAATTGGGGGTGGAAGCGGACGCCGTGTTGATCTGCTCCACCGGTGTGATAGGCGTGCCGATCCCCATGCCGACGCTGTTGTCGGGGTTGGATCCCCTTGTCTCCTCGTTGTCGGCTACTGGCGGAGATGCTGCAGCGACGGCGATTCTCACCACCGATCTCGTCGACAAGCAGGTGGCGCTTGAGGCCGAGCTGGGGGGGCGCCGCATCCGCATTGGGGGTATGGCCAAAGGGTCAGGAATGATTCATCCGGATCTGGCCACGATGCTGGCCTTCTTCAGCTGCGACGCAGGCGTTGAGCTGTCGACTTGGAAGACGATGGTGGGCCGGGCGGTGCAGCGCTCCTTCAATGCGATCACCGTGGATGGCGACACCAGCACCAACGACACCGTGCTGGCCTTTGCCGCAGGAGACGTCTTGGATTCTGCCCACCATGAGGCCTTGGAGCAAGGATTGACCGAGGCGATGCAGCACTTGGCCCAGTCCATCGCCCGCGATGGTGAGGGGGCTACGTGTCTGATCGAGGTGCAGGTGGTGGGTGCAGATGATGAATCGTCGGCGCTCAAAGTTGCGCGCACCATCTGCGGGTCATCGCTGGTGAAAACAGCAGTCCACGGTCGTGATCCCAACTGGGGTCGGATCGTCGCTGCCGCTGGGCGTTCCGGTGTTCCGTTCGATCCGGAGCAGGTTGCACTTTGGATCGGGTCGCATCAATTGGTGCAAGGCGGTCAGCCCTTGCCGTTTGATCGGGACGGTGCAAGTGCCGTGTTGCGTGAGCCCACCGTGCAGATCCGGCTGCGGCTGGGGGCTGGCCCCAGTCAAGGCCGTGCCTGGGGCTGCGACCTGTCGGATCAATACGTGCGCATCAACGCCGACTACACAACCTGAACCTTGGCCTGACAGCAGAAGACTGCAAAAATTGATCCATGATTCACACATCCGAGCAAAGCGAAGCCAAGGTCGCAGCGCCTCAGACCCGCCGACCTCGCTTTTGGGTTGGGCCTCTGTTGGCGGGTTGTTGTTTTTCCCTGGGCTACGGCATCACCCATCGGCTAGTCACCCTGCAGACCAACCCCGCACCTCCAAGCCAGCCGGAACCCTTCGCTAGCCGCGAGTTCCCTGGAGAATCACTGGCGTCGATGCGCAGCTCGAAGGGCACAACAGGACCCTTGGTGGTGGACGTTGCCGCAATCGAAGCCAAGGTAGAGGCAGAGCGTCAGGCCAAAGCCAAGGTTGAAGAGCAGGTACGTCTACAGGCGGAGCTTGCTCGTAAGGAGGAACTGGCCTTGCAGGCACCACTGCCTGAATCCAGTTGGACTGCACCGAAATGGACGGAACCTGAGCAACCATGGCCGCAGGAGTTTCAGTCTGAGCCAGCCGCGTTAATCGATCCAATCGTGGATCCATCGGTTGACCCGTTCAATCCCATTGATCAGAACGATTTCTTCGTTCCACTTGACCCGTTGCCGTCACCTGCTCTGTAGCTCGGTTCACCCAACGGATCTGCCAGAGTTTCGTCGTACTCGAGGCGCTCATGGGGTCTTCGGAAGCGTTCATCCGTGCCACCGTCAACCGGATCAGCGCCCGCCTGGGTCATGGCTTGGCGGATGCGGCAGCAGAGATTGCTGTCCTGGCGCAGGATGCGCCAGAACGGTTCCGTCAGGAATGGGAGTTATTCCAGGAAGAGGTTCAGGCGGAGGCCGAGCGGTTGGAACATGGCGATGCCCCTGCTCCTGCCCCACGATCACCAGGCGCCGGCATCGAGACCGCTGATATCACCACCGATTCCCAGCCGAGCTCTCCTCAGCACCTGGTTGATCGCCTGCGCGCCTCGGTGGCCGAGATCAACAGCGTCCTTGAGGCCCGCTCCTGATGGGCCGCATGCTGCGGGGGCTGCGCATCTGGCGGGCTGTCCTCACACTGCTGCTGTTCCTTTGGTGGGATAGCCAGGCCTGGACCTATCGAGGTGGACCCACCCCGGAAGGCCGTTCTGCCCGGCAGCAACGGCGGGCCCGCTGGTTAACAGCCGAGTTGCTTCAACTGGGCTCAGCTTTCATCAAGTTGGGCCAGTTGCTCTCAGCGCGGCCCGACATTCTTCCCGCCGGTTGGGTGACGGAGCTTGCATCCCTGCAGGACAGCGTGCCCGCTTTCCCGTTTGAGCAGGTCCAGACCGTGCTGGAGGAGGAGCTCGGCCCCCGTTGCGCTGAGGTGATCGACCTCGATCCCGTGCCTCTGGGAGCCGCGTCCCTGGCCCAGGTGCACCGCGCCAGCCTGCGCAGTGGCCGTCAGGTGGTGCTGAAAATCCAGCGCCCCGGGCTCGACACCCTCTTCCGCCTGGACCTTGAGGTGATGCAGGAGGTGGCTGCGGTGTTTCAGCGCCACCCCAGCTGGGGGCGAGGACGGGACTGGCCTGCGATGGCTCGTGAATGCCGCCGGGTGCTGTTGCGGGAACTGGATTTCAGGGTCGAAGCGCAATACGCCGCTCGGTTCCGTCAGCAGTTTCTTGATGACGAGCGCATTCGCATCCCTGCCGTGATCTGGGAACAGAGCACCCGCCGAGTGCTTTGTCTGGATTATTTACCGGGGATCAAGGTCAACGACCGGGAGGCGCTGCTGGAGGCCGGCGTCGACCCTTCCGCCGTGGCGGAAATCGGGGCTGCCAGTTACCTCAAGCAGCTTGTGCGCTTTGGTTTCTTTCACGCTGATCCCCATCCCGGCAACCTGGCGGTGGCCAGCGATGGCGCTCTCATCTACTACGACTTCGGGATGATGGGGTTGTTATCGGATGGTCTGAGCCGTCGTCTCGGGTCGATGGTGAGGGCGGCTGCGGCACGCGATTCAGCCGCGCTGGTGGATGAGATGCAGGCGGCAGGTGTGATCTCCAAAGGAATTGATGTGGGCCCGGTGCGCCGGTTGGTACGTCTGATGCTTAAGGAAGCCCTCACACCACCGTTCAGCAGCAATGTGATCGACAAGCTCTCCGGTGACCTCTACGACCTGGTGTACGGCCAGCCGTTTCGCCTGCCGGTGGAGCTGATCTTCGTGATGCGGGCACTGTCCACCTTCGAGGGGGTCGGCCGCAGCCTCGATCCGGCTTTTAGCTTGGTAGCGATCGCCAAGCCTTACCTCCTTCCTCTGATGACGTCGAGCGGATCCGGCTCCAACGACCTGTTCAATGAACTTGGACGCCAGGTGGGAGCGTTGAGCAGTCGTGCTGCTGCCCTTCCACGTCGTCTGGACGAGAGCCTTGAGAGGTTGGAGCAGGGTGATCTGCAGCTGCAGGTGCGCCTGGGTGAATCCGATCGCCAGTTCCGTCGGATGACCCTGGCGCAGCAATCGATCGGTCAGTCGGTACTGCTGGGTTGCTTGGCACTCTCCGCCGCCATTGTTGGTGCAAGTATGCGACCCCTCTGGGCTCTGCTTCCTGCAGCCGCTGCAGTCCCGGTGGGGATGGGTTGGTTTCAGATGCAAGTGCGCATGCGCCGTGATCAGCGACTGGAGCAACTGCCCGGCTCCAATCGCTGACGACAGGCCTGGTGATCAGGCGTTACCTCGGGGACCCTGGCCCACAGCACCGGCGTAAACCGCCTGGCTGCCCAGTTCGTCCTCGATCCGCAGCAGTTGGTTGTATTTGGCGACGCGCTCGCTGCGGCTGAGGGAACCGGTCTTGATCTGACCGGCGCGGGTGGCGACGGAGAGATCAGCGATGGTGGTGTCCTCGGTTTCGCCGCTGCGGTGGCTGATCACGCTGGTGTAGCCGGAACGCCCAGCCAGATCGATCGCCTGCAGGGTTTCGGTGAGAGATCCGATCTGGTTCACCTTGATCAGGATCGAGTTGGCCGTGCTGTTGTCGATGCCCTGCTGCAGGCGCTTGGTGTTGGTCACGAACAGGTCATCACCCACCAGCTGAACCTTGCTGCCGAGCCGCTCGGTGAGCAGCTTCCAACCCTGCCAGTCGTCTTCGGCCAGGCCGTCTTCGATCGACACGATCGGGAATTTCTCCACCAGCTGCTCCAGCTGACCGACCATTTCTGCGCTGTCGTAGCTGCCGCCATCAAAGGCATAGCGGCCGTTCTCGAAGAATTCGGTGCTGGCGACGTCCAGCGCCAGGGAAATCTGCTCGCCGGGTTTGTAGCCGGCCTTCTTGATCGCCTCCACCAGGATCTCCCCGGCTTCCACGTTGCCGAGGTCGGGGGCGAAACCACCCTCATCCCCCACGGATGTGCTCATGCCCTTGGCTTTGAGCAGACCCTTGAGGGTGTGGAAGACCTCGGTGCCCATGCGTAGAGCCTCGCGGAAGCTGGGGGCGCCGTGGGGCACCAGCATGAATTCCTGGAAGTCCAGGCTGTTGGCCGCATGGGCGCCACCGTTGATCACGTTCATCAACGGCACCGGCAGCAGGTTGGCCATCGGTCCGCCGAGGTAGCGGTACAGGGGCAGTCCCAGTCCGTTGGCAGCAGCGCGAGCGGTGGCCATGCTCACCGCTAGAATCGCATTGGCGCCCAGGATGGATTTGTTTTCGCTGCCGTCCAACTCGAGCATCGCCGCATCCACGGCGGCCTGATCCAGGGCGGAGAGTCCGCACAGGGTTGGCGCGATGCGCTCTTCGATGTGGGTGACGGCCTGGCTGACGCCTTTGCCCATGTAACGGTCGCCGCCGTCCCGCAGTTCGTGGGCCTCGTGGGCTCCGGTGCTGGCGCCGCTGGGCACGATGGCCCGGCCCATGGCACCACCTTCGAGCAGCACTTCGGCTTCAACAGTTGGGTTGCCGCGAGAATCGAGCACCTCGCGGGCAACGATGGTGTCGATGACGAGGTCGAGCGAATCGATCACGTTGGGCGGGGCATAAACCTGGCGATCTTATGGGTCGCCCCCTGCTCTCGCATTGTGACCGTTGGCACCCGGCCAGAATGCTTGAACGTTCACGTCAGGAAACCGCGCCCCATGCGGATGCTCCACACCATGCTCCGGGTCGGGGATCTGGACCGGTCCATTGCCTTCTACACCGATGTGCTCGGCATGCAGCTGTTGCGGCGCAAGGAGTACCCCAGTGGCCGCTTCACCCTGGCCTTCCTGGGTTACGGGCCGGAATCGGAGCAGACGGTGCTGGAGCTCACCCACAACTGGGACACCAGCTCCTACGAGCTGGGGGATGCCTACGGCCACATCGCCCTCGGGGTGGAAGACATTCGCAGCACCTGTGCCGCCATCAGCGGCAAGGGCGGCCGGGTGGTGCGTGAGCCGGGCCCGATGAAGCATGGTTCCACGGTGATTGCTTTCGTGGAGGACCCTGACGGCTACAAGGTGGAGTTGATCGAGATGTCCTCCCGCGCCGCTGCATGACCGGCACCCCCGCCTCCCGCGGCAGCCTCACCCACGAGCCTGACCGTTTTTCCGATCCCGCCTGGGAGCTGCTGCTAGCTGGTCAGGACATGGCCCGTCGCTGGCGCCACGATCAGCTGGATGTGGAGCATCTGATCCAGGTGCTGTTCAGCGATTCATCCTTCCGTCGCTGGGTGGATCCGCTGCCGTTGCGCTCCGATGATCTCCTCGATCGCTTGGAGGATGTGCTGGCGGAACAGCCTCCGGCGCGGGGTGATCAGTTGTTCATTGGTGAAGACCTCGAGCAGCTGTTGGAGACCGCTGATCAAGCGCGAGGTCGCTGGGGCGATCGCTTGATTGATGTGCCCCAGCTGATCGTTGCCGTCGGCGCTGATCCCCGTATCGGTGCCGAGTTGTTTGCAGCCCAGGGTCTGGCTGTTGATCGGCTGGAGAGTCTGTTGCGTCAGCCGTCGGTTACTCCGGCCCCAGCACCGTTCCCAGCCCCGACCCCAGCCCCAACGCCTCGATCAGCTCCGGCCCCCCGCGTGATCGCACCGGAGCCTGAGACCACAGTTGAACTGGAGCGGGAGCCGTCAGCGCTTGAGGCCTATGGCCGGGATCTGACTGAGGAGGCTGAAGCGGGGTCGCTCGATCCTGTGATCGGTCGCGACAGCGAGATCCGCAACCTGATCAAGGTGCTCTCCCGCCGCAGCAAAAACAACCCGGTGCTGATCGGAGAACCCGGCGTCGGCAAGACGGCCATCGCCGAGCTCCTGGCCCAGCGGATCGTGGCTGGAGAGGTACCGGATTCGCTGCAGGGGCTGCGACTGATTGCCCTTGATCTCGGTGCCTTGATCGCCGGGGCCAAATTCCGCGGTCAGTTCGAGGAACGCCTGCGCTCCGTGTTGGAGGAGGTGAGTCGCTCGGATTCCGGGGTGGTGCTGTTCATCGACGAGCTCCACACCGTGGTGGGCAGTGACCGCAGCAGCACCGATGCGGGCAGCCTGCTCAAACCTGCCCTGGCGCGGGGGGATCTGCGTTGCATCGGGGCGACGACGCCGGAGGAATACCGGCGGACGGTGGAAAAGGATCCCGCCCTCAACCGGCGCTTTCAGCAGGTGCTGATTCGCGAGCCGGACCTCGAGCTCAGCCTGGAGATCCTGCGCGGCCTGCGGGAGCGCTACGAGCTGCACCACGGCGTCACGATCACCGATGCGGCGATTCAGACCGCCAATCGGCTTGCGGATCGCTATATCAGCGACCGTTGCCTTCCGGACAAGGCGATCGATCTGATTGATGAGGCGGCAGCCCAGCTGAAGATCGAAGTCACCTCCAAACCTCAGGTGGTGGAGGAGGCTGAAGCGGATCTGCGGCGGGTGGAACTGGCGCTGCTGGCGGCGGAACAGGCACCGGAAGAGGAGCGGATTCAGCTGCAGCGTCAACGTCTGGAGGTGTCCTCCCGCCTGGATGACCTGCGCCGCCGTTGGCAGGAAGAGCGCACACAGTTGGAGGAGCTTGGCGAGTTGCTGCAGCAGGACGAAGACCTGCGTCACGCCATCGCTGAAGCGGAACGGGAGGGCGATCTTGAGGAGGCGGCTCGGTTGCAGTACGACCAGCTGCACACCGTTCAACAGCGGCGGGAGTCGTTGGAAGCCAGTCAGGCTGAGGCGCAGTCCGCGGGTACAGCGCTGCTGCGGGAAAAGGTGGAGGCGGGAGATATTGCTGATCTGGTGGCCCGTTGGACCGGTATTCCGGTGCAGCGTCTGCTGGCGGGTGAACGCCGCAAGCTGCTGGCCCTGGAATGTCATCTGTCCGAGAGGGTGATCGGCCAGGTGGAAGCGGTGGCCGCCGTTGCGGCAGCGATCCGGCGGGCGCGTGCCGGGATGAAGGATCCCCGCCGTCCCGTGGGTTCGTTCCTGTTCCTTGGCCCGACGGGGGTCGGCAAAACCGAGCTGGCCAAAGCGCTGGCCTCCTCCCTTTTCGATGAGGAGGAGGCGCTGGTGCGCCTCGATATGAGCGAGTTCATGGAGCGCAATGCCTCCGCGCGCCTGATCGGTGCACCACCGGGCTATGTCGGATACGAGGAGGGGGGACAGCTCACCGAGGCGGTGCGTAGGCGTCCCTATGCCGTGCTGCTGCTGGATGAGGTGGAAAAGGCTCACCCGGATGTTTTCAATCTGCTGTTGCAGGTTCTCGACGATGGACGCCTCACCGATTCCCAGGGACGGACCGTTGATTTCCGCCACACCGTGGTGGTGATGACTAGCAACCTGGCCAGTCCGGTGATCCTTGAACACGCCCGTTCCGGCTGCAGTGATGACGCCCAGCTGCAGCAGCAGGTGGATGCGGCCTTGTCCAGTCAGTTCCGCCCGGAATTCCTCAATCGCATTGATGAAGTGATCCGTTTCCGACCCTTGGAGGTGAAGGATCTGGTGCGGATCGTGCGCCTGCAGTTGGCTGATCTCTCCTCACTTATGGCTGAACAAGGTCTGTCGCTGGAGGTGGACGATGCGGTGGCGGACTCCCTGGCCCGACAGGGCCATGAGCCGGAGTACGGCGCCCGACCGTTGCGGCGGGTGCTGCGGCGTCAGCTGGAAAACCCACTGGCGACGCAACTGCTGGAGGAGCGTTTCCGTTCGGCGCGGGGCATCCGTGTTATTTGCGGAGCAGACGACGGCCCGTCGCTGGTGTTTGAGCCCCTGGAGTAAGCAGGGGCATCCAGTAAGGTGTTTGTTTGGCAGTGTGCCTGCCGGCATCCCTGTCAACACCCGGTCCCCCTTCCGTGACCAGCCCGATTTCCGAGGACACCTCAACCAAGAGTCCTGATGCCACACCCGCAGAACCCGCCGCCCCTCGCGGTTTTCTGCCGGCCACGGTCGACGAACTCAAGCTTGTGGTCTGGCCCAGCCGTCAGCAGCTGTTCAGCGAATCGATCGCTGTAATTCTGATGGTGAGCTTGTCGGCCGCCGGCATTGCCGCGGTCAGTCGCTTCTTCGGATGGGCGTCATCCCAGGTGTTCCGCTGATCCGCACCCCTTTTCAGCCGTGCCCGACGATCTGACCACAACGGACCCCGCCGAGGTGCTCGACCTGCCGGCCCCGAATGAGGGTGAGGAGGGCACACTCTCGGATGCGCCGTCCGCCAACACGGCAATTGCCCGTTGGTACGCCGTGCAGGTGGCCTCCAGCTGCGAGAAAAAGGTGAAGGCGACCCTGGAGCAGCGGGCGATCACCTTGGGGGTGAGCAAGCGCATCCTCGAGATTGAGATTCCGCAGACCCCTGCGGTCAAGGTGAAGAAGGACGGTTCCCGTCAGTCCACCGAGGAGAAGGTGTTCCCCGGCTATGTGCTTGTGCGGATGGTGCTCGATGAGGACACGATGATGGCCGTCCGCAGCACACCGAACGTGATCAACTTCGTTGGGGCGGAAGACCGGCGCGCCGCCGGTAAGGCTCGGGGCCATATCAAGCCACGCCCCCTCAGCCGCGCCGAGGTGGACCGGATCTTCAAACGTGCTGCCGAGAAGAAAACCGTCGTCAAGGTTGATCTCACCGAAGGCGATCAGATCCTGGTGACCGCTGGTCCGTTCAAGGACTTCCAGGGTGAGGTGATCGAGGTCTCCGGCGAACGCAACAAGCTCAAGGCCCTGTTGTCCATCTTTGGTCGGGAGACCCCGGTGGAACTGGAGTTCTCTCAGATCTCCAAGCAGAACTGACTACGGGCGGCCGCTTCCCTGTGGAGGGCGGCCTGAGGGGTGATTTTCACCCTGCCCCACCCTGCCCACGGGCCTGGTGATCCGCAGAAGTCAAAAGCCGTTCGTCAATGGCCAAGAAAGTCACCGCTGTTATCAAGCTGGCCCTCCAGGCCGGCAAAGCCAACCCCGCGCCGCCGGTGGGCCCTGCCCTCGGTCAGC